>NZ_JBEYVX010000057.1:0-39683 GCF_040644195.1 Streptomyces sp. NPDC047014
ACCCGGCACGGGACCCCGGCCGGGCCGGGTCGGCGGCCGCGTCGGGGGGGCTCATCGGGCGGTTGCCTCCAGGGATGGGGTGCGGGCCCGGGCGGCAAGCCGCCCGGGCCCTACGGGGTACCCCGATCAGTTACAGGTGGTGACACTCAGGCTGCTGTCACCACAGAGCAGCAGGCTGGCCCGGCTGCCGCCGCCCGTCATCGCGGCCTCGGTGGTCTCGTCCTTCGGGGTCTCCAGCGACTGCAGGTCAAGAAGCGTCATGTCGGGTTCTTCTCCTTCTGTCGTGTGGTGCGGTGGGTCTCGGTCCCGAGTGGGACCGGCTCTGGGGCCGGCGCGGTGTCGCGCAGCGGCGGGAGGAACGGCAGGTGGGCGCGCCCGCCGGGGGCGGCGCTGCCGAGGGCCAGGAGGACTCCGGCCGTTCCGGTGGAAAGGTCCATGGACAGGCGCATCATCTGCTCGCCGGGGAAGGCGAGCCGTCCGCGGTACGGCACGGCGTGCCGGGCCAGCGCCTCGATCTGGCGGGCGACGGCCTCCGGTCCGGTGTCCGGGCCGGGTGTGGTCGTCCGGGACAGGTACAGCACCATGCCGGCGGCTCCGCGCGTCAGGCCGGGCTGCGCGTAGAAGGTGGCCTGCGCGGCCCGTACGATCTCGCGGCGGGCCTGTTCGAAGCGCTCGTCGGGGCCGTGCTGGAGCCAGTCGTCGAGCACCATGCCGATGCCGACGCTGCCTTCGCCGAGGTACGGCATCGTGCGCCAGCCCTCGTCGACCTGGAGGGTGCCGAAGGCGCTGGTGACGCAGTGGTCGAGGTCGCGGTGGAGCGCCTGGGCGGCCTGGACCAGCAGTTCCTTGTCCCCGGTGCGCTCGTAGAGCCGGGTGAACAGCAGCGCGGGGCCGGAGTCGCCGTACAGCAGTCCGGCGCGGGTGGGCCGCCGGTCCGGCTGTGCGAGGAGTTCGGCGCAGCGCAGGGCGGCGCTGTGCAGGGCGCTCTCGCCGCTGGCCGTACCGAGGGCGTCGAGGGCCAGGCCGATGCCGGCGAGGCCGCCGTGCAGGTCGGGCCCGGTGCTCTCCCAGGGCTGGAGCAGCAGCCGGTCCGCGAGGGCGAGGGCGCGTTCGTGGTGGCCGAGGCGGTGCAGGGTCCAGGCGGTGCCCGCGAGGCCGTCGTAGAAGCCGAGCGGGGTGCCGGACTGCGGGTCCTCGGTACGGTCGAGCAGCCATTCCTCGGCCTCGGGCCAGGGATCGGCGCCGGTCTCGGCGAGGGCGTGCAGGACGCCGGCGATGCCGTGGCCGAAGCAGGTGCCGCCGCCGGCGGCCGCGAACTGCGCGATGTCGCCGGGGACGAGGCGGTCCTCGCGTTCCGGTGTGGCGCTGGCGCGGATGGCCGCGGTGAGCGAGTTCCGGGCGGCCGGCCAGTCCTCGGGGCGGACCGGCAGGTAGGGGCCTTCGGCCGCCTCCCGGGTGCCGGGATCGGCGCCGTCGAGGATTTCCGCGACGGCCTCGTCGAGGAAGCTCCGTGGTACGGGGAACTGCTCGGCGATGATGTCGGCGATGTGGGCGGCCTTGGCCCGGTCCAGGACGAGGAGGCTGGTCAGCGGGAGGAAGAGGGCGAGCCGGAGGCAGGCGAGGGCGTAGCGGTCCACGGCGAAGCCGCGGCGGTCGGGCGGGGCGACGAAGGCGGGATTGGCGACGGTCTGCCGGAGCCCTTCGTCGATGTGCGCGGCGGCTTCGAAGTCGAGGAGGGCGACGGAGGGTTCGCCGGAGTCGTCCTCCGCGACCATGATGTTGAACAGGTGCAGGTCGTTGAAGACCACGCCGCGTGCGTGCACGGCGTCGACGGCTTCGGTGACCCGCTGGTGGATGCTGAGGGCCCACTCGGTGTAGGAGGCGAGTTCGGCCGGGTCCGGGTCGGCCTCGATGAGCGGGTGGCGGCGGGCGAAGTAGGTGTTGAGCGGCTTGCCCTCCAGGTGCTCCATCACGAGGAAGTGGTGGTCCCCGACGGTGAAGGTGCCGCGTACGGCCGGTACGCAGCCGAGGCCGTCGAGCCTTTCCAGCGCGGCGCGTTCGCGGTCGAGCCGGGTCACGGCGTCCGCTCCGTCGGCGGCGAGTCCGGCGTGCGGGCGGGCCTCCTTGAGGACGACGGTCTCGCCGGTGCGGGTGTCCTTGCCGACGTAGACGCCGCCCCCGTTGGAGAAGTGCAGGGCCCGCTCCACGGTGAAGGGGATCCCGGTGAGGGTGACGGACTCGCGGGCCGCGAGGTGCGGCTGGAGGAAGGCGGGCGGTTCGAGCCACTCGGGCAGGTGGAAGGCGGGGCCGCGCCGGTCCGGTACGAGGCGCCCCTCGGGGGTCTCGATGGCCGGTACGAGCTCGCCGCGGTCGTCGTAGCAGTGCCGCAGGGTGAAGCTGCCGTAGCGCAGGTGCACCGGTCCGGCTCCCCAGCGCAGGTCGCTGAGGATGTACGGGCCGGCCGCGCCGGCGAGGGCCGCGTCGAGGTCCTCGGCGATCGTGCGGCACTGCTCCTCGTCGGCCGGGTACACGGTGATGAACTTGCCGCTGGCCGCGCGGTCGGCGTACTTGGCGTTGCGCAGGTGGAGCAGGTGGCGGCCGGGGACGAACTTGAAGGCGATGCCCCGGGTGGTGCAGTACTCGTACACGGTGGTGAGGATGGCCTCGGCGTTGTCGAGGGTGGCGGAGACGTGGATCTTCCAGCCCTGCGACGGCAGTTCGGCACCGACGGGCCGCAGTGCGAGCCAGTCGCCGCTGCGGTGGGAGCGCCATCCGTCGAGGACGGGGGCGAGGGCGGCGGGGTAGCTCTGCTCTCCGGCACGCCGGTACGGCGCGTCGTAGAACCAGCGGTCTGCGTCGCAGAAGGCGGCGTACCCCTTGTTCACTCCAACTCCCTCGTTCGGCGGTAGACATGAAGGTGTCACGCCGGGAGGGGCCGCCGACAGTCACCTCTGTCACTCGTCGGGTGTGCAGTACTCATGAGTCACTAACGGCGTCACGGGGCGGGGGGTTTGACCTCAACCGCACTTGAGGGCTTAGACCTGTGGTCATGACTTCTGCACCGCGTATCGCACTTGTTGTCGCCAGCACCCGTGAAGGCCGTTTCGGGCCCACCGTCGCCCGGTGGTTCGAGAGCGTCGCCGCAGCCCGGGGCGACATCGACCTGACCGTCGCAGACCTGCTGGACGCCGATCTGCCCGCCCACTGGACCACCGAACTGAACCCCAGCACCCAGGAGTTCGTCCGCCGGCTCGCCGACGCGGACGCCTTCGTGATCCTCACCCCCGAGTACAACCACTCCTTCCCCGCCTCCCTCAAGCAGGCCATCGACATCTCCGGGCCGGTCTGGATGCGCAAGCCGGTCGCCTTCGTCTCCTACGGCGGGCTCTCGGGCGGTCTGCGCGCCGTCGAGCAGCTGCGGACGGTCCTGGCGGAGCTGCACGCCACGACCATCCGCGAGACCGTCAGCTTCCACCGCTTCCCCTTCGACGGCGCCGGCCTGCCCGTGGACGGAGCCGAGGCCGAGCAGGCCGCGAAGGTCATGCTCGACGACCTGCTGTGGTGGACGGACGCCCTGCGGACCGCGCGGCTGCGCGACACCGTCGGCAGCGAGGCCGTGACCAGCGGCGCCGCCGCCTGACGGCCGCCCCGGCCGGGCACATTCCCGGCCGGGGCCGATACTGGAGTGACGGGAGCGCCCCGTCCCGGCCCCGGCCGGGCCGTGGCCCTCCCGCACCCGGTCCCGACCAGGGAGGCGGTGGACCAGCCGTGCACCCACCTGTTCCGGACGGCCCCGGCCGGTACGGCGAGACGGCCTTCCCGCCCGGGCGCGAAGGCGAGGACGAGCGGATCGATCTCGGGGCCCTCGCCTACGACGAGTTCTCGCTCGCCCGGCTGCGCGCGCTGGGCGCCGGGCCCGGCTGGCACTGCCTCGACGTGGGGGCCGGTACCGGCAGCGTCGCCCGCCGCCTGCTCGGCGAGCTCCATGTGCCGAGCGTGCTGGCGGTGGACCGCGATGTCCGCTTCCTCGCTGCCGACCCGCACCCCGGACTGGAGGTCCTGGAGGCGGACCTCGGCGATCCGGGCTTCGACCCGGGGCGCTTCCAGCTGGTCCACGCCCGGTTCGTCCTGATGCACCTGCCCGCCCGCCGGGAGCTGATGGCCAGGCTGGCCGGGCTGCTCGCCCCGGGCGGCGTCCTGGTCCTCAGCGACGCGGTGGACCTGACGAGCGACGCGGTTCCCGCGAGCCCTTACACCGTGGCCATGCAGGCCATGTGGCAGGGGCTGCGCGACACCATCGGCACCGACGTCACGTGGGTGCCGCGCTATCCGCAGCTGCTGCACGGGCTCGGGCTGGTCTCCGTGGCCGCGGAGATGTACGTACCGCCGCTGCTTCCCGGCAGCCCCATCAGCCGTTTCTGGGCCGGTACGTGGGACCGCGCGCGGCAGGCGATGACGGCGACGGGGCTGGTGGACGACGCGGACGTGGACGAGGCGATCCGCTCCCTCGGCTCCCCCGGCTGCGCGGCCATGTCCCCCGGGATGATCACGGCGTGGGGGCGCCGCCCCGGCCCGGGTTGAGACCCGCCGCGCCGGGGCGTCCTGCACCGCCGGGGCCGGTTCAGCCCTCCAGCAGCAGCCGCTTCTGCGGCTTGCCCATCGCGTTGCGTGGGATCGACGCGACGAAGCGGACCTCCCGGGGGCGCTTGTGCGCCGACAGGTGGGAGGCGACGAAGTCGGTGAGTTCGCCGCCGGTGACCCCGTCCGCGACGACGAAGGCCACGATCCGCTGGCCGAGGTCGGTGTCCGGGATCCCGACCACCGCCGCCTCGCTGACCCGGGGGTGGTCCAGCAGCGCGTTCTCCACCTCGCCCGCGCCGATCCGGTAGCCGCCCGACTTGATCATGTCCGTCGAAGCCCGGCCGACGATCCGGTGCGTGCCGTCCTGCGCGTCCACGGCTGCGATGTCTCCCGTACGGAACCAGCCGTCCTCCGTGTACGCCGCCGCGGTGGCCTCCGGGCGGCCCAGGTAGCCGGAGAACAACGTCGGCCCCGTCAGCTGGAGTTCACCGATCTCCGCGCCGGGCTCCGCCGCGAGGCGGGTGGTGATGCCGGGCAGCGGAGTGCCGACCGTACCGGGGTGGGCCTCGCCGCCGGCCCGGCCGCTGAGCGTGATCAGCGTCTCGGTCATCCCGTAGCGCTCCACCAGGCGGTGCCCGCTCAGGCTCTCCATGGCGCGGAAGACCGGCGCGGGCAGCGCCGCGCTCCCCGACACCAGCAGCCGGGCGCCCGTCAGGGCCGCCGCGGCCTGCGGATCGGCGGCGACGCGGGACCACACCGTCGGCACCCCGAAGTACAGGCTGCCGCCCGCCTCCGCGTACGCCTGCGGGCTCGGCCGGCCGGTGTGCACCAGACGGCTCCCGGTGCGCAGGGCGCCCAGGACGCCGAGGACCAGCCCGTGGACGTGGAACAGCGGCAGGCCGTGGACCAGGGTGTCCTCGGCGTTCCACTGCCAGGCCCCGGCCAGGGCGTCCAGGTCGGCGGCGATGGCCGCGGCGGTGAGGAGCACGCCCTTGGGCGGGCCGGTGGTCCCGGAGGTGTAGAGGATCAGCGCCGCGCCGTCCGCGCCGTCCGCGCCGTCCTCGCCGGGGGCCGGTACCGGCGGGAGATCGGGGCCGGTGGCGGACTTGCGGGCGAAGTCCACCTCGATGAGGCGGGCCCCGGAGTCCCGCAGGATGTGGTCACGCTCGGCGGGCCCGGCGTCGGGCGGCAGCGGTACGCAGGGCACGCCCGCGAGCAGACCGCCGACGACGGCGGCGACCGTCTCCAGGGAGGCCGTGGCGTCCACCGCGAAGGCCGTGGTCCCGGAGCCGGTCAGACCGGCTGCCACCGCGCGGGCGGCGCCGAGCAGTTCCTCGTAGGAGGCGCTGCGGCCGGCGACGGTCACCGCGTCCGCACGATCCCCCAGGGCACCCGTCAAGGCGGTCAACACAGCGGCAACTCCGTTCGGCGGCGGAACAAGATCGGTCACGGCCACCCTACGGCGGCGTGCCGGGCCCCAGGGCATCCGTCGGCCACCTCCGGGGGCGACTGTGCGCGACCGCCCGGCGACCGCCCGCAGCCGTACTGGACCGAGAGCGACCCGCACCGCACCGGGAGCGCACAGCCCGCGGCGCCCTGGGGCGGGCCCGGAGGATCGAACATACGATGGGCGGGAACCGGCGCGGGCCGCTCTCCGTGCCCGCCCCTGACCTCGGGTGGAGACGTACGTATGGCACAGGCCGCCGACACGGCGCGGACCGTCATCCTGACCGTGGACGACGACCCGGGGGTCTCCCGGGCGATCGCCCGTGACCTGCGGCGCCGCTACGGAGGCGACTACCGGATCGTGCGCGCGGAGTCCGGCGAGTCCGCCCTGGAGGCGCTGCGCGAGCTGAAACTGCGGGGCGATCTGGTGGCGGTGATCCTCGCGGACTACCGCATGCCGCAGATGAACGGCATCGAATTCCTGGAACAGGCCCTGGGGGTGTACCCGGGCGCGCGGCGGGTGCTGCTGACCGCCTACGCGGACACCAACGCGGCGATCGACGCGATCAACGTGGTCGACCTCGACCACTACCTGCTCAAGCCCTGGGACCCGCCGGAGGAGAAGCTGTACCCGGTGGTCGACGACCTGCTCACGGCCTGGCGGTCCAGCGACTACCGGCCCGTCCCGGCCACGAAGGTGGTCGGGCACCGCTGGTCGGCGCGCTCCTCGCACGTACGGGAGTTCCTGGCCCGCAACCAGGTCCCGTACCGCTGGTACTCCTCGGACGAGCCGGAGGGGCAGCGGCTGCTGGAGGCGGCCGGGGCCGACGGCAAGCGGCTGCCGCTGGTGGTCACGCCGGACGGGACGGCGCTGGTGGAGCCGGAGGCGGCGGAGCTGGCCGCGCACGTCGGGCTGGCGACCACTCCGGCCGCGGATTTCTACGACCTCGTCGTGATCGGCGGCGGCCCGGCCGGGCTCGGCGCGGCCGTCTACGGGGCCTCCGAGGGGCTGCGTACCGTACTGGTCGAACGCTCGGCGACGGGCGGGCAGGCCGGGCAGAGCTCCCGCATCGAGAACTACCTCGGCTTCCCCGACGGGGTGTCCGGCGGGCAGCTGACGGAACGGGCCCGCCGGCAGGCCGGCCGCTTCGGCGCGGAGATCCTCACCGCGCGCGAGGTGACGGGCCTGGAGGTGAACGGCGCGGCGCGTGTCGTCCGCTTCTCGGACGGGTCCGCGATCGCCGCGCACAGCGTCATCCTGGCCACGGGGGTGTCGTACCGGCAGCTGAGGGCGCCCGGCTGCGACTCGCTGACCGGGTGCGGGGTGTACTACGGCTCCTCGCTCACCGAGGCGTCCTCCTGCCAGGGGCAGGACGTCTACATCGTGGGCGGCGCCAACTCGGCCGGGCAGGCCGCGATGTATCTGGCGCGCGGCGCGAAGTCGGTGACGCTGCTGGTGCGCGGGGAGTCGCTGGCGGCGTCTATGTCGTACTACCTGATCCAGCAGATCGAGGACGCGCCGAACATCCGGGTGCGGACGCGCACGGTGGTCGAGGAGGCGCACGGCGACGGGCACCTGGAGCAGCTGACGCTGCGCGATGTGGACAGCGGGGCGACGGAACTCGTCGACGCGCAGTGGATGTTCGTCTTCATCGGCGCGGCGCCGCTGACGGACTGGCTGGACGGGACGGTGCTGCGCGACGAGCACGGCTTCATCCTGGCCGGGCCGGATCTGACCCCGGACGGGCGGCCGCCCGGCGAATGGGGGCTGGACCGGGCGCCGTACCACCTGGAGACCAATATTCCCGGCGTGTTCGTGGCGGGGGACGCGCGCTCCCAGTCCGCGAAGCGGGTCGCGTCGGCCGTCGGAGAGGGAGCCATGGCCGTGATGCTCGTCCACCGTTACCTGGAGCAGTCATGAGCGGGCGGGTCCTGCCGTGCGGCCCGCAGGAGATCTCCTCGCTGTTCCTCTTCGAGAAGCTGAGCCCGGAGCAGTTGGGGCGGCTGTGCCAGGAGGGGCGGGTGGAGCGGTTCGAGGCCGGTCCGGTGTACACCGAGGGCGATCCGGCGACCTGCTTCTACGTGATGATCGAGGGCACCGTCGTCCTGTCCCGGCGGGTCGGCGCGGACGATGTGGAGGTGAGCCGGACCTCGCAGCGCGGGGTGTACGCGGGGGCGATGCAGGCGTATCTGGGCGACCGGGTGCCGCAGACGTACACCAACTCGATGCGGGTGACGGAGCCGACGCGGTTCTTCGTCCTGCCCGCGGAGTCCTTCGCGCACATCATGCGGGAGTGGTTCCCGATGGCGGCGCATCTGCTGGAGGGGCTGTTCTTCGGTTCGAAGAACACCCAGCGGGCCATCGGGCAGCGCGAACGGCTGCTGGCGCTCGGCTCCTTGTCGGCGGGGCTGACCCATGAGCTGAACAACCCGGCCGCGGCCGCCGTACGGGCCACCGCGACGCTGCGGGAACGGGTGGGCAAGATGCGGCACAAGCTGGCCCACATCTCGCAGGGGCAGTTCTCGCGCGAGGCCATCGCGGATCTGATCGAGATCCAGGAACGCACGGTGGAGCGGGTGGCGAAGGCGACGGCGCCGCTGAGCCCGCTGGAAGCCTCCGACCGGGAGGACGAGCTGGCGGACTGGCTCGACGAGCACGGCATCGCGGAGGGCTGGCGGGTGGCGCCGACCTTCGTCCAGGCCGGGCTGGACACGGACTGGCTGGAGCAGGTCGCGGCGACGGTGTCCGAGGAGCTGCTGCCGGGGGCGATCGGCTGGCTCAACTACACGGTCGAGACCGAGCTGTTGATGGACGAGATCGACGACTCCACGAGCCGCATCTCGCATCTGGTGGACGCCGCCAAGCAGTACTCCCAGCTGGACCGGGCCCCGTACCGGGTCGTGGACGTCCATGAACTCCTGGACAGCACACTGCTGATGCTGTCGGGGAAGATCGGGGCCGGGGTGCGGGTGGTCAAGGAGTACGACCGGTCCGTGCCGCGGGTGCCGGCGTATCCGGCGGAGCTGAACCAGGTGTGGACGAACCTCATCGACAACGCGGTGTTCGCCATCGGGAGCACGGGCGGCGAGGGCACACTGACGGTACGGACGGCCCGCGAGGGCGACCGGCTGCTGGTGGAGTTCCGCGACACCGGGCCGGGCATCCCGGCGGACATCCGCGGCCGCATCTTCGACCCCTTCTTCACCACCAAGCCGGTCGGGGAGGGCACGGGGCTCGGCCTCGACATCTCCTGGCGGATCGTTGTGAGCAAGCACCACGGCAGCCTCCAGGTGGAATCCGAGCCGGGCGACACCCGCTTCCAGGTCCTCCTGCCCCTGACCGCGCCCGAACCCGTCGCCGAAGCCGGTGACGCCCAGCCAGCCGAGGAGCCCGCATGACCCCCTTCAACGACCCCGCCGACACCGACGGCATCGACCCGACCGTCCCGCCCTCGGGAACCGGCTGCGGCGACTGCGACGCCGCGGGCGGCTGGTGGGTCCACCTGCGCCGCTGCGCGCAGTGCGGCCACGTCGGCTGCTGCGACTCCTCCCCGGCCCAGCACGCCACCGCGCACTGGAAGTCGACGGGGCACCCGCTGGTCCAGAGCTTCGAACCGGGAGAGGAGTGGTTCTGGAACTACGGCACGAACGCCCTCCACGAATCGGGCCCGCAACTGACCCCACCCACCGCCCACCCGAAGGACCAGCCCACCCCAGGCCCCTCGGACCGCGTCCCGACGGACTGGACCAAGCACGTGCACCGCTGAGGCGCGGGGCCTCGACTCCGGGGTCCTCAGCCCGTGAAGGAGCCGTGGCGGCCCGCGCCTTGCGTGAAGCGGGCCGCGCCCGCGTCTGTTTCGCCTGCCGTGAGGGGGACGAGGCCGTGGTGGTATTCGGCGGTCAGGGCTTCGGCCTCGGGCAGGCCGTGCTGTTCTCGTACGGAGAGCCGGTCGTGGCGCAGGCACAGCTGCGGGAAGGCGGCGATCTCGTGCGCCAGGCGCTCGGCCGCACGGCGGGACTCGCCGGGCGCCACGAGCCGGTTGACGAGGCCGATGGCGTGCGCCTCGGTGGCGCTGACGGGGCGGCCGGTGAGGATCAGGTCCATCGCGCGGCTCTCCCCGATCAGGCGGGGCAGGCGTACCGTCCCGCCGTCGATGAGCGGGACGCCCCAACGGCGGCAGAACACACCGAAGGTGGCGTCCTCCTCGGCCACCCTCAGGTCGCACCAGAGGGCCAGTTCGAGTCCGCCCGCCACGGCGTGCCCGGCGACCGCGGCGATGACGGGTTTGGTCAGGCGCAGCCGGGTGGGCCCCATGGGGCCGTCGCCCTCGGGCCGGACGCGGTTGCCGCGGTCGGTGCCGACGGCCTTGAGGTCGGCGCCCGCGCAGAACGTACCGCCCTCGCCCCACAGGACGGCGACGGAGGCGTCCTCGTCCGCCTCGAACGCGCGGAAGGCATCGGCGAGGAGTGCCGCCGTCGGCCCGTCCACCGCGTTGCGGGACTCGGGCCGGCTGAGGATCACCGTACGGACGGGACCGTCGCTCTCGGTCCGGACGGTCTGCGGGCCTTCGGGCGTGGCCGGCGAGGGCGCGGGGGTCGTGGGCACGGGCTGACTCCGGATACCTAGGCGGGGGGCAGGCGACCACTGTGCAGCAAGTCGTACGCCCCGCACGAGGGGGCCGTGCCCCCGGCCCGGACTTCCCCCGCCTGCGCCTCCCCCGCCCCGGGCCTACGCTGATCAGGTGACCGGATGCGCCAGGGACCGGAACCGAGGCCCCCGGGAGGCATCCGGAGGAGGTGATACCGGATGTCCGCTCCCAGGGCAGCGGCGGCCCGCCGCACAGCCGCCGGAACCGTCTGTCTGATCCTGTGCGCGGCCGTGGGCGCGGGAACCGCGCGGGCCGATGACAACGGCCTCGCGGGCAAGAGCGCCCAGGACATCGCGGACGCCTCCCGCAAGGCCATGTCCGAGCTGACGTCCATGCGCCTGGCGGCCAAGGTGACCGACAAGAACGGCACCACCGGCCTGGACCTGCGCTTCGACGAGGACGGCAACTGCGTCGGCACCGTCACGGCCCCCAAGGGCGCGGGCGAGGCGAGCGTCATCAAGCGCGGCCAGGACGTGTGGATGAAGCTCGACGACGACCTGCTGCGCTCACAGGTGCCCCCGGCCGTCGCTGACGACGCGGTGGCGCTGATCAACGGCCGCTATCTGCACGGGACGACGAGCAGCCCGCTGCTGAAGGACTTCGCCGACTTCTGCGACCTCGACTTCTTCCGCGAGGAGTTCTCCGCGAATCCCGCGGACAAGAGCCTCCAGAAGGGGGCGCCCACCACCGTCGACGGCCGTCCGGCCATCACGGTGAGCGGCAAGGACGACGGCAGGTCCGGGGAGTTCGCGGTCTCCACCGAGGACGAGCCCTACCTGCTGCGGATCCAGGGCTCCGACACCTCCGGCGAGCGGGTGGACGCCACCTTCTCCGCCTTCGACGAGCCGGTGTCGGCCAAGCCGCCGGCCGCCTCGGACTCGGTGGACCTGTCGCAGCTGCTCTGAGCGTGCCGCCGCGCGAGGTCCGGAGCGCCGGTCAGATGATCGGGCGGCCGAAGGTGCCGCGGGTGCCGTAGTACTGGCTGAGCTGCTGCCGGTAGTCCGGGTCGCCCAGGTGGTTGTCGCTGTGGAACTCAGGCGCCGCCTTGATCTGCTCCTTGGTGCGTTCCACGTGGATCGTCTTGTTCTCGCGGTCCACCTCGGTGATCGTGCCCGCCGGGAGCAGCACCTCCTTGCCGAAGATCCACACGCCCGTGTCCACCACCAGGTACGCGTCCTGCACCTCGTGGGAGTGCTTGTCGACCTTGCCGATGTGGCCGTCGGTGGCCTCCACCCGATAGCCCGTCAGGTCCTCGCCGGTCGGGTGCGGCATGCCGGATCGGTAGGCCCATACGTCGTCGTGCATCTCGTTCATGTCGCAACTCCCCTGTAGATCCGGAACTGTCCTTCCTTCCTCGGCGCGCCTGCCCCCTCGGCGGGGTCTCACGCATGCCCTTTCGGCCGCGCTTCCGGAGGGCCGCCGCCGCACACCCTCTATCAATAACCTGTCACATGTGAAATATTACCCCCGCTTCGTTGCGCACCACCGACTCGACGAAAGGTCCACACGTTGCGCAGACTCGCCGTGGTGGGGGCCGCGATATCCCTCGCACTCCTCACCAGCCCCGCGCTCGCCGCCTCCACACCACCCGCCTCTCCCCCGCCCGCCGGACCCCAGCAGGCCCAGCAGGCCCCCGCCCCACCCCCCGCACCCCTGGAACTCCAGCGCCAGGCCCTGCGCCGGCAGGCGCTGGAGCAGGTCGCCGCCGGAGGCACGGCCCGGCTCCAGGCCGACCCGGACGGGACGCTGCCGCGCCGGGCCCAGGTCGGCAAGCGGTATGTCGAACTGGCCCAGGAACGCAAGGACAAGGTCTTCGTCATCCTGGCCGAGTTCGGCGACCAGGTGGACAACACCACCGAGTTCGAGGGCAAGCCCCGCTTCGGCGGCACCCCCGGACCCCGCCACAACACCATCCCCCGCCCCGCCGCGGACGACAACCACACCCTGTGGCGCAAGAACTTCGACCGGGCCTTCTATCAGCGGCAGTTCTTCTCGACCGAGCCCGAGTCGGCGTCCATGCGCGCCTACTACCGGCTCCAGTCCTCCGGCCGCTACGACCTCGACGGCACCGTCTCCGACTGGGTCCGGCTGCCGTGGAACGAGGCCCGCTACGGCACGGACAACTGCTCCGAGCCCGGCCAGTGCCGCACCAACTGGGACCTGATCCGGGACGCCACCACCGCCTGGTACGACGCCGAGCGCGCGAAGGGCCGTACGCCCGAGCAGATCAAGGCGCAGCTCGCCGAGTACGACGTGTGGGACCGCTACGACGCCGACCACGACGGGAACTTCGACGAGCCGGACGGCTATCTCGACCACCTGGTCGTCGTGCACGCGGGCAAGGACCAGACCTGGGGCGGCGGGGCGCAGGGCAAGGACGCCGTCTGGGCGCACCGCTGGTTCGCGTACTGGAACCAGGCCGGAAGCGCCGGCCCCGAGGGCAACAAGGCGGGCGGAACGCCCGTCGGCGACACCGGGATCTGGGCCGGGGACTACCTCACCGGCGGCGAGAACAGCGGGGCGGGCCTGTTCGCCCACGAGTTCGGCCATGACCTGGGGCTGCCCGACCTCTACAGCTCGGACGGGGACAACAGCGTCAACTTCTGGTCCCTGATGTCCTCCGGCTCCTACCTGGCGAAGGGGCCGGGGACCACGGGGGCCTTCCCCGGCGACCTCGACCCCTGGAGCAAGCTCCAGCTCGGCTGGCTGGAGTACACGGAGGCCGACGCCGGGCGGAAGACGCGCGCGGTCCTCGGGGTGTCCGGCTACAACACCGAGGATCCGCAGGCCCTGCTGGTGCACCTGCCGCCCTCGGTGAAACGCACCGAGCTGACCGACCCGTACGAGGGCGGCAGCCAGTGGTGGAGCGGCACCGGGGACTTCATGGACAACACCCTGACGCGGACGGTCGACCTGCGCGGCACGGCGGGACCGGCCCGGCTGGACGCGCGGCTCTGGTACGACATCGAGCAGGACTTCGACTTCCTGACCGTCGAGGCGTCCACGGACGAGGGCACGACGTGGACGGCGCTGCCGGGCACGGTGGACGGCGCTCCCCTGCCCGCGAAGGGGATCTCCGGCACCTCGGCGGGCTGGACGGCGCTCGGCGTCCCGCTGGACCGGTTCGCCGGGCAGCGGTTCCAACTGCGGCTGCGCGTCACCTCCGACAGCAACACCCACGGCCGGGGCGTCACCTTCGACGACCTGCGGATCACGGCGGACGGCGGCGCCCGGGAGCTGCTGCGCGACGGTGCGGAGCAGGGCGCGAACGGCTGGACCGCCGTCAAGTGGTCGCGTACGGAGGGCCGTACGGGCACCGAGCAGCACCCTCGGGCCTATCTGGTCGAGAACCGGCGCTACACGGGCTACGGCAAGCAGCTCAGGACCGGGCCGTACCACTTCGGCTTCACGGGCGAGCGCGTGGAGTTCTTCCCCTACCAGCAGGGCGTGCTCATCTGGCTGTGGGACACCGCCTACAGCGACAACACCACCAAGGCCCATCCGGGCGCCGGGATGCTGCTGCCGGTGGACGCGCGCCCGCAGGCGCTGCGCCACGCGGACGGCTCGCTGCTGAACGCCCGCGCGCAGACCTTCGACGCGCCGTTCTCGCTACGGGCCAGTGACCGGATCGTCCTGCACAAGGCGGGTGTCCCGACGGTGGTGCCCTCGCGGCGCGGCGTGTCCGTCTTCGACGACCGGCGGGGCACGTACTGGGACGCGGAGCTGCCGCAGCTCGGGGTGAAGGTCCCGGACACAGGGACCCGTATCGCGGTGGTGAAGGAGGCGGACGGGGGCGCGCTCACGACCGTCCAGGTCAGCCCCTCGCCGTGACCGGGCGGGCCGGAGTCGAGGGGCGGCTGTCAGTGCCGGGTGTCAGGCTGGGGGCACCAGGCACCGTGAAAGGGATCACGAGAGGGCACCGCCATGATCACCACCGACTTCGTCTCCGGCTCACCCTGCATGCTCGACCTCGGGACGCCCGACGTCCCGGCCGCCGCTGCCTTCTACGGCGCCGTCCTGGGCTGGGACTACGAGCCCATGGACGAGGCCGAGGCCGAGGGCATGGAGGGCGGGATGTTCCGCAAGGACGGCAAGATCGTCGCCGGGCTGGGCAAACTCACCGAGGAGGGGGCCCGCTCGGCCTGGATGATCTACTACAACGTCACCGACGCGGACGCGACGACGGCGGCCGTGGAACGGGCGGGCGGCACGGTGCGGGTAGCGCCGCTGGACCTCGACGACTACGGCCGGATGGCCCAGTACACCGACCCGCTGGGCGGGCAGTTCGCGGCGTGGCAGCCGGACAAGGACGCGGGCGTGGAGCTGGTGGACGAGCCGGGCTCCCTGTCCTGGACGGAGCTGTACACCACGGACGCGGCGGCGGCCAAGAGCTTCTACGGCGATGTCTTCGGCTGGACGTTCAGCGACATGGAACTGCCGGGCGGGTCGGGTACGTACGCCCTGATCACCCCGGCGGGGCTGCCCGAGGAGCGGATGCACGGCGGGGTGATGGAGCTGGCCGCGGAGCATCTGTCCCTGGCGAACGGGCGCCCGTACTGGCACCCGGTCTTCGCGGTCACCGACTGCGACGCGGCGGTCGCGCGGGTGGTGGAGAACGGCGGGAGCGTGCAGATGGGTCCGCAGGACGCCGAGGGCGTGGGCCGCCTGGCGGTCTGCCTGGACCCGGCGAACGCGGACTTCGTCCTGATGACGCCGGCGGAGCGGTGATCTGCTGCGCACTCACTCAGTGAGTCACTGGCTTACTGAGTGACTGGCTCACGGCCTTGGTATGGCGACGAGTTCGACCTCGAAACCGTCCTCGTTCTCCAGATAGGCGGCGTAGGTGTGGGCACCCCCGGCGTGGGGGTGCCGGTCGGGGAACATCAGCGCCCAGCCATGCTCGCGGGCCCGCGCCGCCAGACTCTCGACGGCGTCCGGGTCCTCGACGTGGAAGGCCAGGTGATTCAGCCCGGGCCGGCACCGGTCGTGCCGCTCGGCGCTGAGCGCCGGGGAGCGCTCGAAGACCAGATAGGTGCCGCCGAGCCTCCAGCTACGACCGCCGCTCCAGCTCTGGTAGGGCGCCCAGCCCATCGCCTCCAGCAACCACCCGAAGGAGGCCACGGCCCGCCCGATATCGGGCACCCAGACCTCGACGTGGTGGAGCATCCCGTGCCGGGGCGGAGGGGGGTGAGGGTCGGGTCCGTCCTGCACCGGCAACGGAGCCTCCTCGTCGGTCGTCGCGGTGAATCCGCCGCTTCGGGCGCGCGAGGGATCAGCCTACGGGGCCTTGCGCGCCCGGCGGCCGCGTCAGTTCGCGGCCTGGTTCTCCGACGCGCGGCGGTAGGCGATGTGGCCGCCCAGGGCGCCGGTGAGGCCCGTCGCCGTCAGGCCGGCCCAGGACCACAGGCGGCCCGTCGCGGTGCGGCCGGTCAGGCGGTGGCTCAGGGAGACCGCGTAACAGGTGACCGCGACCGCGTTCGAGAGGACGTGGGCCAGGCCCACGCGGGCCTCCTCCGGCGGCATCTCGGCCCAGTCCACCCAGCCCGCCACCGCCGCCGGGCCCACCCCGGCGAGGCCGACGGCCGTCAGGGTGGTGGCGGCCGGTCCCGTACCCGGGATCACGTCCACCACCGCCGCCGACAGCCAGCAGCCCATCGGCAGATGCACCAGCACCGGGTGCAGGGGATGCCCGATCGGCTTGCCGCGCAGGACGTCCCGTACATCTCCCAGCGGCAGCGCGCGGATCGTCCGCCGCAGGGTACGGATCGCGGGATCCGCCACAGTGGTCCGTTCGAGCCGGTCCAGGGCTTTCAGCCACCCCGTCGACGCGGCGCCCAGCGCCGGGACGACCTTCGCGCGCGTGCCGTGAGCGTGTGCGTTCATGCCTGGCGCCTACCCGGCCGAGGGCTTCTCCCCCACTCCGCCGTCGGCCGAATGGCGGGGTGCGCGGGGAGCCTGGGGTGCGTGAGGTGCCTGGGGTGCGTGGGCTGCGGCAACCGGCTGCGGGCCGCCGCGGCGGGTCAGCCGGTGCCACCAGTGGTGGCGGCGCGGATGCACCGCCCGCCCCAGCCTGCGGCCGAACAGCAGATAGCCGAGCAGCGCGCCCGCGGTGTTCAGGATGACGTCGTCGATGTCGAACACCCGGCCCGTGACCAGGGCGCCCTGGGTCAGCTCGACCAGCGTCATCAGGCAGACCGTCACGGCGGCCACCCTGAGCAGCCCGCGCGCCGGCGGCAGCAGGACCGGGAGGAGGATGCCGAAGGGGGCTCCCAGCAGCAGGTTCCCGCCCAGCTGGCGGGCCGCTTCGAGGGTCGACGACCCTTCCAGGTAGGCGTTGATGGAATGGCCGGGGCGGACGTTGCTGTGGATGAGGTCCACCGAGGCGGCGGACGGTTCCAGCGTCAGCCGGGCCAGGACCACGCTGAACAGGACGGTCCCGAAGAAGGCGGCGACCATGGCGAGCGCCCGTACGGCCGGGTGCACCGGGGGCCGCGCCTTGCCGACGACCACGACGGCCTGCTCCCCCGACACGTCCGGCGCGTCCGGTCCCTCACCGCGCCATCGCGCGAGTCTCGATGTCATGCGGGCACGTGTACCCCTCGGACGGCCCGCTATCCACGGGTCGTTGACGGGCTCCGGTAGGCGCTGTCCGGGGTGGTGCGGACGGCTGCCACCGGGGCTGTCGGTGCGGCCCTCTACCCTGCGGGACATGATCGAGGGGGATTTCGCCGCACCGTCACCGGCGGCGCTCGCGGACGAGGTCGCCGCCGTCCTGGGTGGGCGTCACGAGCCGGGCGTGGTCGCGTTCGAGCGGCTGCTCAACGGGGTGGTGGCCCACTGCTCCTCCGGCCGCGAGGAGGTCGCCGCCGCGCTGGCCGACGTACCGCACGGGCCGCAGGGGTGGTCGTACGGTCGGGCGCGGGCCCTCGCGGGACTGGTCGCCGCCGCGGTGGGGCCCGTACGCACCCGCGGGGACGGGGAGGCGGCCGGGGCGGGCTGGCTGGAGCTGTGCCAGCATGCCGCGCTGGACTACGTAGCCGGGGCTCGCATCGCCGAGCTCCACGGGCGTCTGCGGGCGGGCGATCCGGTGCCGTTCCTGCTGTCCACGCCGAGCCGGGCGACGGGCGCGGTCGAGGCGCACGCTCTGGTCGCGCGGCTCGCGGAGTACGGGCGCCTCGGCGTGCGGCCCGGCCCGGCGGACCTGGGCCAGGCCCTGCTGCGCTGCGGCGGCCGGATCGATCCCGGGGCGGTACGCGCGGCGGAGGCACTGGGGACGGCGGAGGGGCCGCGCGTGGCCGACTGGCTGCGTCGGGGCGGTCTGCCGCAGCCGGTGGGGCGGCGGGAACGCGAGCCGGGCGCGCCGGAACGCCCCAGCCGGCGGCGCGGTGCGCGGGCGGGGCGGCGGATCCTGGTGGGGCATGAGGCGATCGACGGCCGGGGTGCGTTCCCGCGGCGGTTCTGGTCGCTGTTCCGGAAGTTCGAGCCGCACATCGGCTGCCCGCACGCCTCGCTGCCGGACGGCCGGGACGCGCATACGGTGGCGGTCCTGCCGTGGCACCCGGAGACGGCCGCGGCGCGCCTGCTGGCGGGGGTCGCCTCGGCGGCGGACCAGGACGGCCGGGGCGCTCCGGCCTTCCTGGAGGCGCTGGCGACGACGGACGGCCCGGCGGGCCCAGCCGTGCACCTCGCCGTGGCCTACGGCCTGGCCTCCGCCCCTGACCCGGACCGGGCGGCGGCCGTGCGGGCGCTGGAGCGGCTGACCGTACGGGGCGCTCTGGACGGGGAGGCGTTGGGGCGCGAGCTGGTGGAACTGGTCGGGCTGGGCACGCTGAAACTGCCCCTGCTGGCCGACTCCCTGCGCACGGCCGCCGCGACTCCGCGGGGCGCGCCGGGGGTATGGGCGGCGCTGGCCCCCTCCCTGCCGGGCCTGATGGCCGGTACGCGGCCCCAGGCGCACGGCATGCTGCTCGGCATCGCGGCGGACGCGGCACGCTCGGCGGGGGCGCGGGGCGAACTGCCGGAGGTGACGTCGCTGGCCGTGCGGGGCGGTTCGTCGCTGCTGGTCAGGGAGGCACGGCGGCTACGGGACACGCTGGCGGGGCGCTGAGCTCACGCGCGCGGGGCGGGGTGCTGGTGCTGCTTGGGCAGCCGGCTGTCCGGTGTCCGGTGTCCGGGGGCACCCACAGCAGCATGTTGGCGGGCTTCTCGGTCCCCCACGCAGGGCATCTTGTGCGCGCATTGGTGCCCGCGGCGCTCGAGGGTGAACTCGTCGCCTCCGCGCACTCCGTGGAGGCGGCAGCGTGCGGCGAGGTCGGGGGCGTAGTCGGTGCCGTGGTTCAGCTCGGCGCAGGCCCGGAGGAAGGTCTCGACGTACGGGGAGCCGCGGCCGGCAGATGGGTGTCCACGCCGCCGGGTCTGGCGGCGAGGTGGTCCGGCCTTCGGCCAGGCCGACGTCGGGGGCGCACCGTGGCTCCGGAGCTCGGTGCCGGGAACCGCCAAGTCTTCCGCTGGCGGAAGGGGTGCCCGTGCTCCAGCAGGTCGAGGTGGGCGGCGGTCCACGCGGGGCAGCGGGCTGGGTCATCGGGGCCTCCGGGGGCCGCGGTGATCGGGTGATCGGAGCGGGCTCGAATGGACGGCGACCTGCAGCCTCCCTCCCCTCCCCGCTTGCCTAACTCTATTAGGCAAATGCATACTCCCATTAGGAAGAGCATCACGCTGGCGTAGATGAGCCGGGAGGCGGACGGATATGGCACGGGTGGGGCTGACCACGGAGCGGCTGGTCCGGGCGGGGGCCGAGCTGGCCGACGAGATCGGCTTCGAAGGGGCGACCCCGGCCGAACTGGCCCGCCGCTTCGGGGTGCGGACGGCGAGCCTGTACTCGCACGTCAAGAACGCGCACAACCTCCGGACCCGGATCGCGCTCCTCGCCCTGGAGGAACTGGCCGACCAGGTCTCCGCCGCCGTCGCGGGCCGCTCCGGGCAGGACGCCCTCTCCGCCTTCGCGAACGTCTACCGCGACTACGCCCGCGCCCACCCGGGCCGCTTCGCCGCCACCCGCTACCCACTCGCCCCGGAGACGGCCGCCGCAAGCGCGGGCGTCCGGCACGCGCAGATAATGCGCGCGATGCTGCGCGGCTACGGCCTGCCGGAGCCGCAGCAGACCCATGCGGTACGCCTGCTGGGCAGCGTATTCAGCGGCTACGTAGAACTGGAGGCAGCGGGCGGCTTCAGCCACAGCCCGCCGGCCTCGGAGGAAACCTGGCCCGAAATCCTCCGCGCCCTGGACGCCCTACTGCGCGCCTGGCCGGACCGCGGCGGGTCTGCTGCTCCCGCCGGGCCGCCCGGGGACCCCGGACCCTCTGGGGGCACCGGTGTGCCCGGCCCCGCTGGCCCACCTGGGGAGATCCGGCCGCCCGGAGAGGTCCGGCCGCCTGTGGGCACCGGGGCGCCCGAGGAGGCCGGGCCATCGGAGCACGCCGGTGCACGTGGCCTCACCGAACGGCACGGAGACGTCCGACCGCCCGGGGAGGCCGGGCCATACGGGGGTGCCGAGGGACCTGACCTCGCCAAACCGCCCAGGCACGCTGGGGCACGCGGGGACGCTGGGTCGCCTGACCTCGCTGCACCGTACGACGACATCCAACCGCCCGGGGACGCCCGTGCGTCCAGGGGCGCTGGAGCACCTGAGGATGGCTAGCTATCTGGAGACACCAGTGCGATTCGCCTCACCGGACGGCCCGGAGATGTTCGGCCGTCCGGAGATACCGGGCGATACAGGGTTGCCGCGGGCGCATAGCCCCCCGAACCACCCAAGAACGTTCGGCAGTCCGGGGAACCGGAGCCATCCGGGAACGCCAGGGCGCCCCGCCTCACCGGACAGCCCGAGGACGTCCGACCGCACGGGGACCCTGGAGCGCCCTGCGACACCAGGCCGTCTGCGGAGCCAGGAGTGCCTGACCCCACGGGATCACCCGAGGATGTGCAGCAGTCCGGGAAGTCGGGCGCCCCGGGGACGTCCGACTCTTCGGGAACGCCGGGGCCTGGCCCCGGCGGACCGTCCCGGAACGCGGGGCCTCCCGGACAGGCCGAAGGGCCCGACGACTCGGGGCTGTCCCGGGATACCCAGCCGAACGACGACGCTGGTGTGCCCGGCTGCTCCGGACAATCAGGGGCAGCCGAAGCGCCTGGCGTCACCGGACCGCCGATGGACATCCGGCCGTCCGGGAACACCGCAGGGGCTGGCCGCGCCCGACCTCCTCGGCGCGCTGGGGCGCCTGGGCACGCCAGACCGCCCGAGGACGCCGGCCCGTTCCAGGACGCTGGGCCATCCGAAGACCCCAGCGCCTCCGCACCCCCGACCACCGGGGGACGCTGGGACGATCGGGGGCGCGGAGGCGTCCGCGAAGGCTTAGCCACCCGAGGGTGCCCGGCAGTCGTCCGGACCCGGCCCCTCCCCCCCCATTCCGACACGTCGAAGCGACCGAGGACATGACCACCGACAGCGCCTGGACCACCACCCCCATCACCGCCGCCCTCCTGCGCGGCGCCCTCGATCTGGAGCACACCGGGCGCGGCGTACTGCCCCACCGGCTGCCCGCTCGCGCCCGGCAGCAGATACCCGATGCCCAGTTGGCCATGGCGGAGTCGCAGCCCGCCGGGGTGCGGCTGGCCTTCCGGACCCGGGCCACCGCCGTCGAGCTGGACGTCATCGCCTCCAAGCGGGTCTACCCGGGGGCACCGCCCCGCCCCGACGGGGTGTACGAACTCCTCGTCGACGGACGGCTCGCGGGCCATGCCAGCGCCCCCGACGGGGACACCCTCACCATCGACCTGGCCACCGGCTCGGCCCAGACCCGACCCGGCCCGGTGGAAACCCTGCGCTTCACCGACCTGCCGGGTGACGACAAGGAGGTGGAGATCTGGCTGCCGCACGACGAAGCCACCCAGCTGGTCGCGCTGCGCACCGACGCGCCCGTGGACATCCCGCCGCCCAGCGGCCGCAAGGTCTGGCTGCACCACGGCAGTTCGATCAGCCAGGGCTCCAACGCGGCCACCCCGACCGGTACCTGGCCCGCGTTGGCCTCGGCCCTGGGCGGGGTGGAGCTGATCAACCTGGGCTTCGGCGGCAGCGCGCTGCTCGACCCGTTCACGGCCCGCGCGATCCGCGACACCCCGGCCGACCTGATCAGCGTCAAGATCGGCATCAACCTCGTCAACCTGGACCTCATGCGGGCCCGCGCCTTCGCACCGGCCGTGGACGGCTTCCTGGACACCATCCGCGAGGGCCACCCGGACACCCCGTTGCTCGTCGTCTCGCCCATTCACTGCGCGATCCACGAGACCACGCCGGGCCCCAGCGCCCCGGACCTCGACTCTCTGCGCGAGGGCCGACTGCGCTTCGTGGCCGCCGGTGACCCGGCGGAGACCGCCGCCGTCAAGCTGACGCTCGGCGTGATCCGGGATGAGCTGGCCCGCCTCGTGGGCCGCCGAGCCGCCACCGACCCGAACCTCCACCTCCTGAACGGCCTCGCCCTCTACGGCGAAGCCGACCAAGCCGCTCTGCCGCTACCCGACGCCCTCCACCCGGACCCGCCCACCCACCGCCTGATCGCCGAAAGGTTCGCCCGCCTGGCCTTCGCGGACGGCTGCCCACTGGCCGCCTCGGACGGCTGACGCTGCTGGCCGGGCCTGGCCACCGGTGCCAGGGGCTGGCCGGGCTACGGGACGGGAGCCGGGGCCCGGCCCCAGCTATCCGGGCGGCGCAACGGGGCTCCGGGAGCCAGCCAGGTCTGTCTGGGCACTGCCAGTGGCGACCACATCGCGGCCAGCCGCAGGACGGCTACGGCAGCACGCACCGGCCGCCTGGCACCTCTGCTGCTGCCGCGTCCATCCCCAGCGAGCATCACACCAGAGCCTCCGGACGCGCCCGACACCCCGGTCGCCCTTGTCGGACTTGGGCCCCCTGACGGGCGCTGGGGTCTTGGGCTTCGCCCCAGAGAGCAGGTCCGGGTGCCCGCCGGATGGTGACCGGCCCGAACTCGGCTGGTTCGGCTTACTGGTTGGCACGGGCGGACTGGTCGAGACCTCTCCGGCCCCGGCCGGGTTTACGCCGCCGGACGGATACTGCGGCGACCTGGCAGCGCTGGCGCTATTCGCCGAGTGTCGCCGCCTCTGGGCGTCCGACGTGGCCGCGAGCGGTTCCCTACTCGTGGACCACATGAGGACGTGAAGCCTGGACAGGTGCCTGCGCCGCGCCGCCGGAGGCTTCCAAGACCCCAGCAGGGGCCCGGGGATCGGACCTACCGATCCCCGGGAACGTAGACGCCGGGCCGCACCGGGCGCCTCGCAACTGCGCAGGGCCCGAAGCGGGAGGCGGCGCGCCGTCAGCGACGGGCCGTCTCCCTGCCTGGACGCCAGTTCCGAGGTCAGCCGGACTGCCCTTCGCCGCCTGAGCCCTGTCCGGGGGCGGGTGCCTGTTCCGGCTGGGCCGGGGGCTCGGCCGGCTTGTCCGGCACCTTCGCGGGCGGTTCGGCGGGCTTCTCCGGAGGCTTGGCCGGAGGTTCAGCGGGCTTCTCCGGCGGCTTCGCGGGTTCCTCCGCCGGCTTGTCCGGAACCTTCGCCGGAGGCTCAGCCGGCTTCTCCGGCGGCTTGGCCGGAGGTTCCGCCGGCTTCTCGGGGACCTTGGCGGGCGGCTCGGCAGGCTTGTCCGGCACCTTCGGAGGCTCAGCGGGCTTCTCGGGGGGCTTGGCCGGCTCCTCCGCAGGCTTGTCGGGCACCTTGGCCGGAGGCTCAGCCGGCTTCTCCGGCGGCTTGGCCGGCTCCTCGTCCGGCTTCGCCGGCTTGTCCGGGACCTTCGCGGGCGGCTCAGCCGGCTTCTCCGGGGGCTTGCCCGGCTCCTCCGGCTTGTCCGGCACCTTCGCCGGAGGCTCGGCGGGCTTCTCCGGAGGCTTCCCCGGCTCCTCGCCCGGCTTCTCCGGCACCTTGGCCGGAGGCTCCGCAGGCTTGTCCGGCTTGTCGGCGGGCTTCTCCGGGACCTTCTCGGGCGGCTCAGCGGGCTTTACCGGCGGCTTCCCCGGCTCCTCACCGGGCTTCTCCGGCTTGTCAGGGACCTTGGCCGGGGGTTCGGCGGGCTTCTCCGGGGGCCTGCCCGGCTCCTCACCCGGCTTCTCCGGCTTGTCGGGCACCTTGGCCGGAGGTTCCGCAGGCTTCTCCGGAGGCTTGCCCGGCTCCTCACCGGGCTTCGCCGGCTTCTCCGGCTTATCCGGCACCTTCGCCGGAGGCTCACCCGGCTTCTCGGGCGGCCGGCCCGGCTCCTCCGCCGGCTTCCCCGGGTCCTGTGCCGGAGGCTCCGCCGGCTTCGCCGGGTCCTCCGCCGGCTGCTCCGGCTTTGCCGGAGGCCGGTTCGGCTGGTCCGGCCGCGCCGGGCGCTCCCGCTCCACCGGAGCCCGGTCCGCCGGGGGCAGTACCGGGTACGGGGCGTTCGGCTTCTGGCCCTGCGGCGCCGGGACCTCGTGGTCGTGTGTGCCCCGGGCGTCGCCGCTCGGGCGTTCGTACCAGTCCTTCCGGTCGTGGTCGAACATCGTGACCTTCTTCACCGGCTCCGCCGCCGGCTTGACCGCCACCATGTCGGCGTTCCGGAAGGAGGTCCACTCCTTGCCGCTGTACGTCTGCCTGCCCTGCACCGCCACCGGCGGAGCCAGCGGGTTTCCGCAGGCGCACCGCACCCTCGGCACGCCCCGGTTGTCCACCAGGACCGCCGTGCCCGCCTGCAGTACCGCCTGGTAGCTGGTGGGGCCGCCGCCCTTGAACCCGTGGTTCGTCACCCGCGTGTCCCAGCCCAGCCGTACCGGCGTCAGCGACCGCAGGTACGACGGGATCTCGGCCTGCTGGATGTTCAGCGGGGCGGCGAAGGCGCGGCTCTTGTCCGGGTGCTGCCCGAGGAAGGTGATCTGCTTCTCGACGTCGCAGCTCGCCAGGTTCCGCGTGCCCCCGTACAGGCCGGGGTACGAGCCGTTCACCTCCAGCGTCCGCGCGCCCGTCGCCGCCGCGCCCTCGGGCGCCGTAACGGCCACCGGGGTCACCCCGGTGTCCTGCGAGACCGCCGCCGTCGAGGCCGTGAAGGGATCCGGGCCGGCTTCCGCCGCCGCCTGGAGGAACACCTCGCCGCCCGCCGCGGTCCTGCCGCCGCCCAGGACCGTGAAGAGGACCACCGCTGTCGCGATGGCCACCGCGGAGCCCGCGCCCAGGAGGGTCTTGCGTGACCGCCATCCCCGGCGCGACCGACGGGGTTCCGGTTCACCTGGATCGCCGGGCGGGCCGTGCGTACCGCTCCCCGGTGGCGGTGCGCCGGGCGGTACGGGTGGCAGCGGAGGCGGAGGGATCTCGCCCGACGGCCGGCCCGAGGACGGGCCGGAGAGCGGGCCGGACGGCGGGCCCGTGGGGCGCTCGGAAAAAGGAGGGAGGGAACTCACGACACTCTCCCCCCGCCACAACCGGTCGGGAGATTCACGGCTCTTCGCATGGTCTCGCTCCTCATCGCCAATATACCTCCGCGTCCTGGAGGCACGGGTACGGAGAATTCCGCTCCCACGCGATGCCGAGACGTACGGGCGAAAGCCGTTTCCTTTCGCCTTCCCCTCGCCGTGAAGCGGTGGGTCACCCGCTGTTCGTGTCACCCATGCAATGAGTAGGCCCTGTTCCCGCCGCCGCGTCAGGTTCCGAGAATTCGGGGCTTGACGTAACGAGGCAATCCGCCCCCTCCCCGCTCCTGGAGATCAGCCGTCGCGCCGCCCCGCCACCACCGTCGCGATCTCCGGATAATCGAGGACCAGCCCGTCCCCGTCGAATGCGATATCGCTCCGGAAATCCCCGGACGCGTACCGGATGCGGGCGCCCTGGCCCTCGTACGGCAGCGGGGTGTACGTCTGGTGGTTCGGGCTGACCTCCAGATCGGGTACGGACACCCAGGCCATCAGGAAGTCGTGCGGACCCGCGTCCGGGGTCCGGTGGAGGGCGTGGCGGAGGACCGGCATGGTGTTCGTCAGCGGGCACAGGCCGAGGTCGCAGTCGAGCGCGCCGTCAAGATCCGGGCGGTGGGTGCCGTCGACCGTCCAACGGCCCGCGTCGTTGCGGAGTTCCAGGGTCCGCGTGGTGCTCGCGGTCTCCACCGTGACGGTGAGGGCGGAGGTGACGTACCCGTCGCCGGTCTCCAGCGCGTACGTCACCCAGTACGGCTCCGGTTCGAGGCCGACGGCGCGCCCGCGCGCGCTGAGGCGGCCCTCGGTGAGATCGGCCCAGGCGGTCGCGTACCCCTCGCCGGGCAGGACGCGCCACGTACGGGTGAGGTGTCGAGTGATCATGGGACGAGCCTATGCCCGGTACGGCCGCCGCACCGGAACCACCCGCCGCCGCCGCCGGCCTTGGCCCCGTCCCCCAGCCGCCAGCCCCGGCTAAGCCCGCACCACCGCCTCCCCCACCGTCGCGCCCGCGCACAGTTCGAGCCGGGGCCCGGTGAAGGAGGCGCGGAAGCGGTCGTCGTGCGAGACGGCCACCACCGCGCCGCCGAAGGCGGTCAGGGCCTCCTCCAGCTCCTCGACCAGGGCGGGTGCCAGGTGGTTCGTCGGCTCGTCCAGGACGAGCAGTCCCGCCGGGCGCGTCACCAGCCGGGCGATCTCCAGGCGCCGGCGCTGGCCGACCGAGAGGGCCGCGACGGGCACGTGCAGATCCTCCTCGCGGAAGAGACCGAGGCCCAGCAGCTCCCCCGCGTGCTCCTCCGGATCGCCGGGGCGCCCGGCCGCGAAGGCGTGCAGGAGGGGGCGGCGGCCCGGGTGCGGGGCGATCTCCTGCGGGAGGTAGCCGACCGAGGTGTGGTGCCGCACGGTGCCCCGGTCGGGCGCGAGGTCACCCGCGAGCACGCGCAGCAGCGTCGACTTCCCGGCCCCGTTCGGGCCGGAGACCAGCAGACGCGCCCCCGGGCCGATGGACAGTTCCGGGAGGGAGAGCCGGCCGTCGACGGTAATGCCGGCGAGCTCGGCGACGTACGGGGTGTCCTCGGGGAGGGCGGCGGTGTCCTGGTCGATCCGCGTGGCGAAGCGCAGCGGCTCGGGCGGCGCCGTGACCGGCTCCCGGAGCAGCTGGTCGAGGTGCCGACGGGCGGCCCTGACCTGGCCGGAGAGCTTGGCCTCGTGGGAGCGGCGGTGTTTGCCGAAGCCCTCGCGCGGGTCCTTGCCGGTGACGGCTAGCCGCTGTCCGGCGGCATCGACGAGCTGCCGGGTACGGGCGAGGGTGTCGACGTACGCGCGGTGGTTCTGCTCCTCGGCGCGGCGGGCCGCGGCCCGGGCGGCGCGGTAGCCCGCCCAGCCGTCTCCGTAGCGGGTGACGGTGCGCAGGTCGCGGTCCACCTCCAGCACGGTGGTGGCCACGGCGTCGAGGAAGTCCCGGTCGTGGGTGACGACGAGGAGCGTGCCCCGGTGGGCACGCAGCCGGTCCGCGAGCCAGGACACGGCGGGGGCGTCGAGGTGGTTGGTCGGTTCGTCGAGGAGCAGCAGCTCGGGTGCGGCGCCGAGTACGCAGGCCAGCGCGAGCCGGGACTGTTCGCCGCCGGAGAGGGAGCCGAGGGGGCGGTCGCGGCCGATACGGCCGATGCCGAGGCCGTGGAGGGCGGCGTCGGTGCGGGCGTCGGCGGTCCAGCCGTCGCGGGCTTCGAAGGCGGTGAGGAGGTCCCCGTAGGCATCGAGCTCGGCGGGACCGGCGTCGGCGAGGGTGCTCTCGGCGGCGTGGATCCGGGCTTCGAGGGTCCGCAGCTCGTGCAGGGCCCGGTCGACGGCGTCCTGGACGGTGCGCCGGGGGCCGAGTCCGAGGGTCTGCGCGAGGTGGCCGGTGCCGCCGGGGAAGGCGAGGGTGACGCGGCCGTGGTCGGGTGCTTCGGTGCCGGCGATCAGGCGCAGGAGGGTGGATTTGCCGGAGCCGTTCTCGCCGATCACGGCGGCTCTCTCGCCGGGGCGGAGGGTGAAGGAGACCTGGTCCAGGACCACGCGGTCGCCGTAGGTCTTGGTGACGGCGCTGAGGGCGAGCTGAGAGACGGGGGCGGTTGTTTTGGCCTGGCCGGTGGGGCCGGTGGGGCTGGCCGGTCCGGCCGGTCCGGTCGGTCCGGTGGAACTGGTGGGGCGCATGTGGGGTCCTGGGGGTGGATGCGTGGTCTGCTTCCGGGCGCGGGGCAGCGCCGGGCGGGGCGGCGGGGGCCGCTCCCGTCCGGTCGCTCCGGGCTCAGGGGAACAGGTGGGGGACACGCATGGGACCAGGCTACTGCGGACCGAACCGTCTCGTCTTCTGGATTTCGTCCGCGGGCCGGTGGCGGATCAGGAGGGCGCGCCGGCGAACGGACCGTGGGGCGCGCCGGGAGCCGCCTCGACGTTGGCGATCATCCTGCGCAGCACCTTGAGGGTGGAGGCGTACTCCTCGTCGCTGATCCCCTGGTGCACCACCGCGCGCATCTCGGTCACCAGCGCCCGCAGCCGGAGGCGGGCGGCCTCCCCCGGTCCGGTGAGCCCCAGGCGTCCGGTGTCGTCCGCCGACAGCCAGCCGCGGTGCAGCAACTGGTCCACGACACGGCCGATTTCATGCGGGCCGTCCGCCAGGGGGGTCAGCTCGGCGGCGACTTCCTCACGGGTCGGCGGCGCGGAGGGGCTGGCGTAGCTGCCATTGCCGCCGTTGCTGCCGTTGACGCGGTTGAGGACCCAGTACTGGGGCTGTGTGACGTCGATCCTGGCCATGGCATCGCGCAGTTGGCGGGTGACGGCCGCGTGGGCCAGGCCGGTCCAGTACCCGACGGGCTGGGAGGCCAGCAGGTCGTCGGGGGCGGTGGGGTCGGCGGGGGCCTGGTCGGCGGTGGGGCGGGTCGGTCTTTCCATGATCACGACGCTACCCCCCTTCCGCCGACCGGCCGTTCGCCTGCACTGGGGCGTGGGTCGGGCGGGCCCGGGGGACCTGCTGGGGCTGCGCTCAGACGGCCGACACACGGACACCGGCGATGCGGTCGGACGCGTCGAACTCGATCTCCGCCGTGCTGCCGCCGGGCAGTTGGGCGAGCATGCGGTCGCCCTCCTCCCGTACCGGCAGGCCGTGGTGATCGAGGTATCCGCTCACCACCCGCCGCGCGGAACGGCCGAACAGCCCAGCGCCCGTGAGGAGTTCGCGCGGCAGCGCGACCGCGTCGACAGTCGCCCGCGGAACCTGCGGGTCGTCCGGCAGGAAGTACACCTGGGTGCCCGGTCCGGCCTGGAGGCCGAGGTATCCGGGCGCCTCCGCCACGCCCATGCCCGCGAAGGCCAGGGTCTCGGCGGCCCGCCGGGGGTCGTCGAAGCCGGAGAGGTCCAGCGCCTCCTCGGTGAACTCGCGGATGCCGTTTTCGCGCCCGTAGCGCTCGATCGCGGCGGTGAGCGCGACGGCCTCGGTGCCGCGCAGGCCGGGGTTGGCCCAGCCCCACATCCAGGACTGCTCGTCCAGGTCGTACGTGCCGAGTACGGCGATCCGCAGTTCGAGCCCGCCCTGCCGGTAGAGGCAGGCCGGGAGGTCGGCGGTCCAGGGGCCCTCGGGGATGAACCCGGTGAGGGTGTCGAGCTGGGCGGCGCCCCAGGCGGCGTGCCGCTCGGCCTCCTGGAGGAAGGCGTCACTGAACTCCGTCATCATGATCATGCCCATGACCCTACGTGGCCCAGCGCTCCTCCCCTCCCCCACCCTCCCCGACGGACCCGCACACCAGCAACCCGCCGCCGGGCATGCGGCGCGCGCGGAGGCCCGTACGGAACCAGCCGGAGGGGGTGAAGGCTGCCTCGGCCTCGGGGGCCCGGTAGTAGCCGCGGGGCGTGCAGGGGCCGCGGGCGAGGAGCCGCCCGGGGCTTCCGTCGGGCACGTCCTTACCCTCCTCGTCGACGACGCGGAACTCGTCGTCGGGCGAGAGGGGCTGGGCCGGGGCGCCGGGCGGGGCAAGGAGCAGCGGCCCTTCGGGCCCGCCGAAGACCTGCTGGAGCCGATGGTCCGGGGCGGGTGCGGGCACGGCGTGGCCGGGGACCTGTACGAGCCGCAGGCTTGCGGCACCGGGCTCGAACCCAGCGCAGCCGGCATCCGACCCGGGCGAGGCGACGGTCACACCCTCCCTCTCAACGGCGGCCAGCCAGTCGGGAGTTCCCACATCCTCGGCAAGCACGACAGTCCCACCCACCGCCAGCGTGCCGATGATGCCGGGGCCGCCGAGGGCGAGGTTGCTTCCGGCGGGCAGCGCGGTGAGGTACACGTCGTCCTGGGTGAGCGACACCGCCTCGGCGGCGGCCCGCGCCTGGTAGGCGTAGTCGTTGTGGGTACGGGGCACCAGCCGGGGCGCGCCGGGCGCCTCCGCGAGCAGCAGGAAGGCGACCTGGTCGGCGCTCTGCGCGAGCGACGGGCCGGGCGCGGCGTCGACGGTGCCGAGCTCGGCGTACTGGCAGCCCGCCGAGTCGGTGGTGAGCCCGCCGTACGGGGAGGAGTCCCCCGGCGCGGGCAGGGTGAACACCCGCCGCAGGAAGGGCCACCGCGCCGCGATGTCGGCGGCCACGGCGGTGTGGTCGACGCCGTGGTGGGCCGCGGGGCCGACGTAGCCGACGGCCTGGGTGAGGCGGACGATCTCGGGCAGGTCGGCGACGGACCGGCTGACCGGACACAGCACAGGAACGACACCGGCCCGCATGAGCGCGAACAGGGTCACAACGAACTCGGGAACGTTCGGCAACTGCACGACCACCCGCAGGCCGGGACTCAGCCCGCGCAGCCGGAATCCGGCGGCCATGCGGTCCACGCGGCGGTTGAGATGAGCGTAGGTGACGCGGGTGGCGCCGTGCACGAGGGCGGTCCGCGGGCCGTACCGCTGGGCCCACTCCCGGAGGAGGTTGTCGAGCGTGTTGCCGCGCCAGTGCCCGGCGGCCCAGTAACGGTCGACGAACTCCTGGGGCCAGGGGGTACAGCCGCCGAGCAGGGGTCCCATGCGCCTCTTCCTGTACGTACCCCGGCGCAACCGCGCCGCCTTGACCCTGGCATTCCACGCCCCGGCCACCCCACGGAACAACCCACCGACCCACCGACGCCCAACTCCCCCACTGGGCAAAACCTCCAACTCCCGCCGCGACTTGACCCGGTGCGGGGCGGTGACGACGCCCGGTCCGCCGCCCGCACGGTTACCTGGAAGGCTTCGCGCCACTGGAGGACCGGGCCGTCACGTGCACGCACTTCGTCAGACGTCCCAGGAATCGGGCGCCCCGCGCCGTCAGGCCACCCCGAGCTGCCCGGACGATGCGGCGCGAGGCCGTCCACTCGGCCAGCGCTCCCGTCTTCCCGGCTGCGTCGACCTCGGGGAGCCGATGCCGGCGCGGCGGCTGGGCGCGTTATGCCGCTTGGTTCGGTGCCGGGGTGGTTCGAGGGGGCGCGTCGGGCCGTTTCAACGCTGCTGTGGCCTGGGCATGGGCCGTTTCCGCTGCTTCTGCCGCTTCCGCTAGGAGGGCGCGGGCCCCTTCCGCCTCGGTCAGGCGGGACCGGAGGGTGGCTATTTCTGTGTCGGCCGCTTTCAGGGCCGCGCGGGTTCGGGTGCGTTCCGCTTCGGCCAGGGCCAGGGCTTCTTCCGCTGCGCGGGCCGCCGCCCCCGCGTCGGGGGGATCGGGCTTGCGCGTGCCCGGCGGTGGTTCCGGGACTGCGAAGCCTGTGGGTGGAGGTGGTTCCGTGAGGGTGCCGTGGATCCAGGTGGTGGCTGTTGCCGGGTCGGCCAGGACGGTGCGGAGGATCTGTTCCACCTCGTGCCGGACGCTCTCCGAAAGCGCGCGGCCCGCCTCCCCGGCCAGCCGGCACGCCTCGCGGGCCATCGCCGCGACCACCACGTGCTGCTGGTGCGACAGCGTGCGCAGTTCCTCGCCCGCCAGCGTGCGGTGGGCCTCGCGCAGGCCCTCGCCCAGTTCCAGCAGCCGCCGCGCCTGGTCCTGCTCGGCGCGGGCCAGGAGGTTCGCGGCCCACACCGCCAGCGTCGGCCTGCGCAGGGCCGCGATGCGCTTGGCCTGCGCGCGTTCGCCCGCCGCGCGGGCCTCGGCGGCCCGGGCGTCGCGGGCGGCCGTGAACTCTTCGGGCCGCAGCCCGTACAGCTCGCTCGTCACCGCGTCGACATCGACCACAGCACCACTGTCCATCACCGGGGCGCAGAGCGCAGAGCGCGTAGCCGACGGACCGGCCCGACCGGCCCGACCGGCCTGACCGGACCGCCTCAACCATGGTTGAGGTTGATCAATATGATCATAATGCCGCATGACCACGAAATCCCTCTACCTGCTCTGCTCCGCCGCCCCACCCGTCTTCGACGTCGCCGCCGTCATCGAGGACGCGCAGGCCCGCGGCTGGGACGTATGCCTCGGGCTCACCCCCACCGCCGCCCACTGGCTGGCCGAAAGCCTCGACGGGCTCGCCGTCCTCACCGGGCACGCCGTCCGCTGGCAGTACCGGCTCCCCGGCGAGCCGGACCTCTGGCCCGCGCCCGACGCCCTGCTCTACGCGCCCGCCACCTTCAACACCGTCAACGCCTGGGCCCTCGGCCTCACCGACCGCCTCACCGTCGGGCTCGCCGCCGAATCCCTCGGCAACGGCACCCCCGCCACCGCCGTCGCCTGCGCCAACTCCGCGCTCGCCGCCCACCCTCAGTACGAGATCTCCCTCGCCACCCTCCGCAACGCGGGCGTCCAGCTGCTCCAGTACGACAACACCCCCACCGAGACCCCGGCCCCCTTCCCGTGGGGCGCGGCCCTCGACTCCCTCGACCGCAGCGCGGTCCAGATCTGACCGGGCACACGACCGAAGAGGAACGGCCGCGGTTTGCGGGGCGGCGGCCGCTGAACCATAGTCCGAGGTATGGACGCGCGCGAGGCCGCGCTCCGACGGGCGCACGAGCATGCCCTCCGCTGGCTGGCGAGCCTGCCCGACCGCCGGATTCCCGCACGCGCATCGGTCGACGAGACCGTGCGCGCGCTCGGCGCCGAGCTACCCGACGCCCCGAGCGAGCCCGCCGATGTCGTGGACCTGCTGGCCACGGCCTGCGAGCCCGGGCTGACCGCCTTCCCCAGCGGCCGCTTCTACGGATTCGTGGTCGGCGGCACCGAACCGGCCGCGCTGGCCGCCGACTGGCTGGTCAGCGCCTGGGACCAGAACTGCGTGATGCGCGCCGCTTCCCCCGCCTGCACGGCGGCGGAGGAGATCGCGGGCGCCTGGCTGCTGGATCTGCTCGGGCTGCCGCCCGGCAGCGCCGTCGGCTTCACCACCGGCGCGACGATGGCGAACTTCACCTGCCTCGCCGCCGCCCGGGACACCGTCCTGCGGCGCGCGCACTGGGACGTCGCCCGTGACGGACTCGCCGGCGGGCCCGCCGTCCGCGTCCTGGTCGGCGCCGACCGCCATATGGCCGTCGACCTGGCCCTGCGCTATCTGGGACTCGGCGCACCGGAGGTGGTCGAGTCCGACAGCCAGGGACGCATACGGCCGCCGGCTCTCCGGCGGGCCCTGGACCGGGCGGACACCCGCCGTCCCACCCTCGTGGTGCTCCAGGCCGGGGACATCCACACCGGCGCCTTCGACCCCTTCCCCGAGACGGTCCAGGCCGCGCGCGAGGCGGAGGCGTGGGTGCATGTCGACGGGGCCTTCGGCCTCTGGGCGGCCGCCTCCCCCCGCCACGCGCACCTCACGCAGGGCTGCTCCGCCGCCGACTCCTGGGCCACGGACGCGCACAAGACCCTCAACGTCCCCTACGACTGCGGTCTCGCCCTCGTACGGGACCCCTCGGCCCTGCGGGCGGCGATGGGCCTGCGCGGCGACTACCTCATCCAGCACGAGCGGGGCGATCCGGTGGACAAGGTCCCCGAACTCTCGCGGCGCGGCCGGGCCTTCCCCGTCTGGGCGGCCCTGCGCTCCTTCGGCCGGTCCGGGGTGGCCGATCTCGTGGACCGGCTCTGCCGGCATGCCCGCGCCTTCGCCGACGGAGTTGCCGGCATCGACGGCGCGCGGGTGCTCAACGACGTGGTGTTCACGCAGGTCTGCGCCGACTTCGGCGACGACGCGCGCACCGAGCGCGTGCTCGCCCGGGTGCTGGAGGACGGGACGGCGTGGATCAGCGGCTCCACCTGGCGGGGCCGGCGCGTCATTCGCATCTCGGTGAGCAACTGGTCGACGACCGACACCGACGTCGCCCGCGCGCTGGACGCCATCCGCCGCGCGGCGGATGCGACGGCGCGCTAGGCCGCGCGCCCAGCGACCCGCCTCTCAGTGCACCACGCTGAAACTCCGCCAGGGCCGGCTCCTGGGCGCCGTCACGTTCGACAGCGTGGTGGCCACGTAGATCTCGTTGTTCGGTTCCTGGGACTGCCTGCAGTCGAAGTTCTCGTAGAGGATCACGTCCACCAGCGTGTTGTTCTCCACATGCGTGGCCCCGTCCGGGATGGCGATCCGGTGGCAGCCGGTGACGATGGTGTTGTTGTAGCTGATCTCGACCGGCGAGTCGTGGCCCCGGAAGCTGAGCTGGCCGACCGTGGTCCGACCCAGACCCGAGCAAGCGGTGGCGCTGAGCAGCAGCGCTGCGGCCCCCGCGATGATGCCGATACGTCGCCTGTGGGACATGGTGCGGTCCTCGTCTGTGCGGTGGTGTCGGTCCTTGCCCACAGCGTGGCCCGCCCCGGCGTGGGGGGCCCGCTGTGCTCGGCCGACCGGATGAACCGCGGGCCGCGCGGGGCCGTACCGGGCGGGCGCGCCGAGGGTGAACCCGGCGGGTCCCGCACGGCGGGCGGGGGCGGTCCGCGCGACCATGAAGGTGATGACGAAACGCAGACGCGGGCCGCACCGGGCGGGCGGCGGACAGGGCCTGCGCCGCTGTCCGGTGCCGCCGCGCCACGAAGCCGGGACCGCCCGGAAGGAGCGGGTGCGGGATGCCTGACGAGATGCCCCTGGAGGACCTGGTCATCGGCGCCGCCGCGGACGCCGGCGGCTGGCTGGGCGCCCTGCCCGTGGCCCTCGCGGCCACCAGCGGCGAGGGGGCGATCGTCCGCTGGAACCAGGGCGCGCAGGAACTCCTCGGCTACTCCCCGCCCGAGGTCCTGGGGCGTCATATCGCCGACCTCCTCCACCCCGGGGCCGACCGCAGCCTCGGCCGGACCCTGTGGGAGACGGCCGCGTCGGGCCACGGGGTGATGGGGACGGTGACCGCCTGGCACCGGGGCGGCCATCCGCTGGAGCTGGAGATCTGGGCCTGCCCCGTACCCGACCGGCGGCACGGCGCCTCGGCCGTGCTGGTCTTCGCCGCGGACGCGCACGCGGCCCGCCGCATCCGCGGCTCCTCCGCCGTCTGGGACGGGCTGTTCGCCCGGTCGCCCGTGGGCATCGCGATCCTCGATACGCAGCTGCGCTTCCTCCAGGTCAATCCGGCGCTGGAGGCGATGAACGGCCTGGCGGAGTCGGCCCACGTGGGGCGGCGGCTCGCGGAGCTGCTGCCGGAGGTCAACGCGGGCGAGATGGAGGAGGCCATGCGCCAGGTCCTGGACACCGGTGAGCCGGTGCTCGACCGGCGCCGGACCGGCCGTACGCCCGCCGACCCGGATCACGACCGGGTGTGGGCCTGCTCCTACGTACGGGTGGAGGACCCGGGCGGCCGGCCGATCGGGGTGATCGCCTCCCTCCTCGACGTCACCGCGCAGGAACGCGACCACACCGAGGCCGAGGCCGGGCGGCGGCGGCTGGCGCTGCTGAACGAGGCCAGCTCGCGGATCGGGGCCAGCCTCGACCTGGAGCGCACCGCGCAGGAGCTGGCCGACCTGGCCGTTCCGCATCTGGCGAGCGCGGTGACCGTGGACGTGCTGGATTCGCTGGCCCGGGGCAACGAGCCGGGCCTCGGCCTGACCGGCGGGGTGGCGCTACGGCGGCTGGGCAAGGCCCCGCTGACCGGTTCGGCGGTGACCCAGCTCCTGGCGCCGCTGGGCCGGACCCTGACCTTCCCCTCGGCGGCGCCCTACACCCAGGCCCTCGCGGCGCGCCAGCCCTATCTGATCGCGCATCTCGACGCGCAGTCCGTGGCCTCCGCGGCCCGGCACTCCCCCAAGCCCGCGCAGCTGGTCGACATCGGCGTGCACTCGTTCCTGATGGTGCCGCTGATCGCGCGCGGTCTCGTACTCGGTGTGGCGGCCTTCTACCGCTCCCGGCCGCACGGCCCCTTCGGGTCGGACGATGTCACGCTGGCGAGCGAGCTGGCCGCGCGCGCCGCGCTGAGCATCGACAACGCGCGCCTCTACCACCACGAGCACGAGACCGCGGTGGTCCTCCAGCGGAGCATGCTGCCCCAGCACGTCACCCCGCCGCCCGGCATCGAGATCGCGCACCGCTATCTGCCCGCGAGCGATGTGAACGAGGTCGGCGGGGACTGGTACGACGTCCTGCCGCTCAGCGGGGGCCGGGCCGCGCTGCTGATGGGCGACGTGATGGGGCACGGCATCGCCGCCGCCGCGGTGATGGGCCGGCTCTCCGCGACCGTCCGCGCCCTGGCCCGCCTGGACATGCCTCCGGCGGCGCTGCTCCTCCAGCTGGAGGCGGCCCTCGCGGACCTGGCGGAGCCGATGCTCGCCACGTTCCTGTACGTGGTCTGCGACCCCGCCACCGGGCAGTGCTCCGTCACCCGCGCCGGACATCCGCCGCCCGCGGTGGCCGAGCCGGACGGCACGGTCTACCTGGTGGGGACGCCGCCCGGGGTCCCGCTGGGGGTCGGCGGGATCACCTTCACCACCACCGAGATCACCCTCCCGCCGGGCAGCCTCCTGGTGCTGTACACGGACGGCCTGATCGAGGCCCGTACCCGCGACATCGACGAACGGCTGAGTGAGCTGACGGGCCTGCTCACCGAACCGCTCCAGCCGCTGGACCAGCTGTGCGACACCCTCATCACGCATCTGGTCCCGGCCTCGGCGGACGACGACATCGCCCTGCTCACGGCCCGCATCGGCACGGACTCCCGCCTCCCGCCGATGGGCCCGACACCTGTCTGAGCCCCGGCGGGCCGGGGGTCAGAGGGGGTCCACGTCCAAGAAGGCGGAGAGGGCCGCTTCGGGGCCGCCGCCCGCTTCTCCCGGGAGGCTGAGCTCCGCCCAGATGACCTTTCCCTCGGGCGTGTAGCGGGTGCCCCAGTGCTCGCTGAGCTGCGCGACGAGGAAGAGGCCGCGGCCGCCCTCGTCGGTGGTGGCGGCGTAGCGCAGGTGGGGGGCGGTGCTGCTGCCGTCCCAGACCTCGCAGGTCAGGTTGTGGTCGCGGAGCAGGCGGACCCGGACGGGCTCGCTGCCGTGCCGCAGGGCGTTGGTGATCAGCTCGCTGAGGATCAGCTCGGTGGCGAAGCCCAGCTCGGACAGGCCCCACTCGTCCAGCTTCTTCGCGGCGACGCTGCGCATGGCGCCGACGGCGCTCGGCTCGAACGGCACGTCCCACTGCGCGACCCGGTCCGCTCCGAGGGTCCGGGTCCGGGCGATCAGGAGGGCCACGTCGTCGGTGGGGCGGGCCGGGAGCAGCATGTCGAGGACGGCCCGGCAGCTGTCGTGCGGGTCCCGGTCGGGATGGCTGAGCGCGGCGCGCAGCAGTTCCAGGCCCTCGCTGATGTCCCGGGTGCGCTCCTCCACCAGCCCGTCGGTGTACAGGACGAGCTGGCTGCCCTCGGCCAGGTCCAGTTCCGCGGTCTCGAAGGGCATGCCGCCGAGGCCCAGCGGGGGTCCGGCGGGCAGCTCGACGATCTCCGTGCTGCCGTCGGGGGCGACGAGCAGCGGGGGCAGGTGGCCCGCGCGGGCCATGGTGCAGCGCTGGGAGACCGGGTCGTAGACGGCGTACAGGCAGGTGGCGCCGAGCACGCCGCCGTTGCCCTCCTCGGAGTCGCCGTTGTGGTCGTGGTCGATGCGCTGGACGAGGTCGTCCAGGCGGGCCAGGATCTCGTCCGGGGGCAGGTCCAGGGAGGAGAAGTTGTGCACGGCGGTGCGCAGCCGGCCCATGGTGGCGGCGGCGTGCAGCCCGTGGCCGACGACGTCCCCGACGACGAGGGCTACGCGGCTGCCCGGCAGCGGGATCACGTCGAACCAGTCGCCGCCCACCCCGGACTGCGCGGGCAGGTAGAAGTGCGCCACGTCCATGGCGCTCTGCTCGGGCAGGGCGCGGGGCAGCAGGCTGCGCTGGAGGGTGACGGCGAGGGCGTGCTCGCGGGTGTAGCGGCGGGCGTTGTCCATGCTGACGGCGGCGCGGGCGACCAGTTCCTCCGCGAGGGACAGCTCGTCCTCGTCGAAGGGCTCCTGCTTCTGGGAGCGCCAGAAGTTGACCACGCCGAGGACCACGCCGCGGGCCATGAGCGGGGCCGCGATGAGGGAGTGGATGCCGTAGTCGACGATGGCCTCGGCGCGCGGCGGGTCCTGGGCCTTCCAGCCCGCCGCGTCGTCCAGGTGCGGTACGAGCTCCGCGCGGCCGGTGCCGTAGCCGCGGGCCTGGGGGGTGGAGGGCAGGAAGTCGATCAGGCGGCCGACCGGGTAGAGGGGGTGGTCGGAGCGGATGCCGCTGATGGCGGTGCGCCGCATGTCGGCGCCGGGGGCGGGCTCGTCCCCGTCGACGACCTGGTCGGCGAGGTCGACGGTGACGAAGTCGGCGAAGCGGGGCACGGCGACGGCGGCCAGTTCCTCGGCGGTGCGGACCACGTCGAGGGTGGTGCCGATGTCGCCGCCGGCGTCGTAGAGCAGCTTGAGGCGGCGGCGGGCGGTCTCGGCGCGGGTGGTGAGGATCTGCATCTCGGTGGAGTCGCGGATGGTGACCACGGCTCCCTCGGGGCGGCCGTGCGGGTGGGTGGGCCGCTGGTTGACGACGAGGAGGCGGTCCCCGCTGGCCAGGACCTGGTCGGTGGCCTCGCGGGCGGAGAGCAGCAGGTCCGCGATCCGCCGGTCGAGGCCCGGGACGTCCCCGATGGGGTGTCCCTCGGCCTCCTCGGGGAGCCCGAGGAGTCGTTTCGCCTCGTCGTTGGCGAGGACGAGGCGTCCTTCGCCGTCGGTGATGACGACGCCCTCCCGGACGGCGTGGAGCACCGCGTCGTGGTGCTCGTACATGCGGGTCATCTCCTGCGTGCCGAGGCCGTGGGTCTGGCGGCGCAGGCGTCTGCTGATGAGGGCGGTGCCGACGGTGGCGAGGGCCAGGCCGGTGGCGATGGCGAGGAGGATGACCGGGAGCTGGCGGTCCAGGGCGCCGGTGACGTTCTCGACGGTGAGACCGGCCGACACCAGGCCGACGACCTTGCCGTCGGGGCCCTTGACGGGCACCACGGCCTGGATCTCCTTGCCGAGGGGGCCTTCGACGCTCTCGGTGTGGACCTTGCCCTGCAAGGAGGGCTCGATGGTGCCGACGAATCGTTTCCCGATGCGGTCGGGCTGCGGATGGCTGTACCGGATGCCGTTGGTGTCCATCACCACGATGAAGTCGACCCCGGCGGCCTTGCGCGTCTGCTCGGCGAGGGGTTGCAGGACCGCGGAGGGATCGTCGGTCTTGAGGGCGCCCTGGAGGCCGAGCTGGTGGGAGAAGGTTTCGGCCACGGCCACCGAGCGGTTGCGTGCCTCGCGGTCGATGTCGTGGCGCGACTGGAGTACGAGGGCCAGGAGCGCCCCGGCCGCGAGCAACACCACGATCGCCACCTGGAGGACGAATACCTGGCCGGCGACGCTCTTGAACCGGTTGCCTAGAGGTGACCGCACCGACGTACCCGGCACGGGTGGCGAGGAATGGTCACGTCCCCAGTTGTAGCACCTCCGGGCCGTCACGGCCCCCGGCGTGCACGATGTCCGTCCGGAGTGTCACGCGCCGTCGCCCGCCGGACGCGGCCGGTGCCGTCGCCCGAGGAGCGGCCCGTCAGGCGGCGGCCGATCCAGGGCAGCAGGTGCTGCCGGGCGAAGCTCAGGTCCTGGGCCCGGC
>NZ_JBEYVX010000058.1:0-39039 GCF_040644195.1 Streptomyces sp. NPDC047014
CCGAGCCCTGGCAGGGGCTCGGGGCGACCGGCGGGACGGGGGACGCCTGACCGGGGAGGCGGTCCGTCAGGCGCGGCCGCGCAGCGGACGGCGGCGGCGCACCACGTGCGCGCCCGCCCCGAGGGCGGCGGCGCCCACCAGGCTCGCGCCGATCGCGGTCTCGGCGGTGGACGGGCCGAAGGATCCGCCGATGCCGCCCTGCGAGGGGTTGCCCTGGAGGATCGTGAAGCGGTGCGTGGCGACCAGGTTGCTGTCGTTGCACTTGACCGACAGCGTGTGGTGGCCGGGCGAGGCGTGGTTGAAGATCCGGACGGTCGCGAAGCCGATCGAGCCGGCGGAGAGGTTGGCCGGCGGAAAGTTCCCGTGCGAGGAGACCGTACCGCCGTGACCGCAGCCCGCCGCGCTCACCTGCATCGTGGAGCCCTGGTGCACGGCGTAGGGGTTGACCGAGATGTTGCTGGGGCCGTTGCCACCCCCATTCCCGCCCCGGCCCCCGGGGTCCTGGTTCGCGGAGGCGAGCGGGGCACTGAGACCCAGGGCGGCGCAGGCGGCCGCCGTCACGGTAAGAGCGCGCAGAACACGCATGGTGGAACCTCCAGCGGGAAGCGCCCCGGAGCGTCGGCCCCGGATGATCGACGAGAACGCCTCCCACGTCGAACCCTCGGGTCGCACCGCAACCTCCGCATGTCAGGCTTTGGGCCGCCCGGTTGACCGACACGCCGAAGCGCGGGGCCCGGAGCTGACGGATCCGCAGGTCACGACCCGTCAGGCATTCATGTGACGATTACCTGGATGGGCGCACCCCGTCCGGCCCCCCGCGCACCTTCCCGGGCCGCGGCCACCCGTTCGCCCCTCCCCCGTCGCGGAGCCGCCGACTCGGCCTTAGCGTGCGTGAAGTAGGGCGTACCAGGGGTGGGACAGGAACGCGGGTCGGGACCCCCGCGTCGGGAAGGGAGAACGATGGGCGAGGACGAGCCCGGGCAGCAGTCACGAAGGCGCTCACCGTGGGGCGTACTCGCCCTGGTCATGCTCACGGGCCTCGCGATGGTGCGGAACGGCGTGAACATCGACGACGGGCCGCCCCAGCCCACCGCGGCCTCGGCCGTCGCGGTGACGGCCGGCCAGCTGCCGGCGAACCCGCCGACGCCGCCCGCGGACATGGAGCTGCTGGAGCACTCGTCGGTGCAGCGCATCCGGATTCCCACGATCAGCGTGGACGCGCCGGTGATGACGGTCGGGCTGGACGCGGAGGGCTGGATCGACGCCCCGCCGCCGCAGGACCGCAATCTCGCGGGCTGGTACCTGAACGGCATCTCGCCGGGCCAGCGCGGCTCCGCGGTGATCGTGGGCCATGTGGACAACGCGGAGGGCCCGGCCGTCTTCTACGGCCTGGGCTCGGTCAAGCCGGGCAACAAGATCGAGGTGGAGCGGTACGACGGACGCACGGCGGTGTTCGAGGTGTACGGCGTGGAGGTGTTCTCCAAGGACGCCTTCCCCGGCGCCCGCGTGTACGGGGACACCGGCCACGCGGAGCTCCGCGTGATCACCTGCGGCGGCGGCTACTCGAAGGCCCGCGGCTACGACGGCAACGTGGTGGTCTTCGCCCGCATGGTGCAGGCCCGCTGAGCGGGGGCCGGTCGCCCCGGCCCGGTGAGCAGGGTGGCCGGTCGCCCGGCCCGCTGAACAGGGGGGCCGGTCGTCCCGGCCCCCCTTCGCCCGTTCAGCGCGGCGGCCGCGCCGGCAGCGTGGGCAGGGTCATCCGGTAGCCCCGCGCGAGCAGCTGGGGCAGATACGCCGAGAGGGCCTGGACGGTCTGCGAGCGGTTGCCGCCGGCGTCGTGCGAGAGCACGATCGCCCGCGGCCCGGCCCCGCGCAGCACCCGTCCGATGATGGTGGTGACCCCCGGTTCCTCCCAGTCGAGGCTGTCCACCGTCCAGGCCAGCGGCTCCATGCCCAGCTCGGCGCCGATCTCGAAGGCGGCCCGGTTCCAGGCCCCGTAGGGCGCGCGGAACCACTGGGGCGCTTCGCCGATGACCTGCTGTACGACGTCGCTCGTGCGGCCGATCTCGGAGGCGAGGGCGGGCCGGCCGAGCTTGGGGATCAGCGGATGGGTCCAGGTGTGGTTGCCGATGACGTGGCCCTCGGCGGCGATCCGGCGCACCAGGTCCCGGTGTTCGGTGGCCATCTCCCCGCAGACGAAGAACATGGCGCGTACGCCGTAGCGGGAGAGGGTGTCGAGGATGGCCGGGGTGTAGCGGGGGTCGGGTCCGTCGTCGAAGGTGAGGACCATCGCGCTCGCCGTGTCCGCCCCGGCCGGCAGCTCCAGGATGGGGCGGGTGCGTACGGCGGGCTTGACGGCGGGCGGGCGCAGGGGGGCCTCGGCCGTCATGGGGCGGAGCCGGTAGGACTTCTCGGGCATCCGGCCGGCGAGCGAGCCCGGTGCCCCCGCGGCGGCGCCCGGCGCACCGCCCTGGCCCGGGGGGCCGGGTGTCCCGGGCGTTCCGGGGGTGCCCGGGGTGCCGCTCTCGTTGCCGGAGATGAGCAGACCGGCGGCGGCGACACCCGCGAAAACGGCGGTACGCAGCAGCACCCGGCGGCCTACTGTCGGCTCGTCATTTTTCATTACTACTACGTATCAACGAGATCGCCACCGATGTCGGGAGGCACGGACGCACCCCCGGCCGGTCACCTGATCAGCGCACGCCACCGGGCCGCCGCCGCGCCGGTCAGCGGTGGCGGTCAGCGGTGGCGGACCAGCGGGAAGGGCAGGGTCTCGCGGATCGTCAGGCCGGTCAGGAACATCACGAGCCGGTCCACGCCGATGCCCAGGCCGCCGGTCGGCGGCATCGCGTACTCCAGGGCGTCGAGGAAGTCGTTGTCCAGCTCCATGGCCTCCGGGTCGCCGCCCGCCGCCAGCAGGGACTGCGCGGTGAGCCGACGCCGCTGCTCCACCGGATCGGTCAGCTCCGAATAGGCGGTGCCCAGTTCGGTGCCGAAGGCGACGAGGTCCCACCGCTCGGCCAGCCGCGGGTCGCGGCGGTGCTGGCGGGTGAGCGGGGAGACGTCCGTGGGGAAGTCCTTGTAGAAGGTGGGCAGCTGGGTGCGCTCCTCCACCAGCCGCTCGTACATCTCCAGCACCACGTCCCCGCGGGTGTCCTCGGGCCCGTGCGGCACCTTCGCCCGGTCGCACAGCCGGCGCAGCACCTGCTCCTCGGTGTCGGCGTCGACCTCCTCGCCCAGCGCCTCGCTGATCGCCCCGTACATGGTCTTCACCGGCCAGGTGCCGGAGATGTCGTGGACGACGAGCTTCCCGTCCGGCCCCGCCTTGTGGGCGACGGGCGAGCCGTAGGCGGCGGTGGCGGCGCCCTGGATCAGCTCGCGGGTGAGGTCGAGCATCACGTCGTAGTCGGCGAACGCCTGGTACGCCTCCAGCATCGTGAACTCGGGATTGTGCTTGTAGGAGACGCCCTCGTTGCGGAAGGTGCGGCCCATCTCGAAGACCTTCTCCATACCGCCCACGCAGAGCCGCTTGAGGTACAGCTCGGGGGCGATCCGCAGGTAGAGGTCCAGGTCGTAGGCGTTGATGTGGGTGCGGAAGGGGCGGGCGTTGGCGCCGCCGTGGATCTGCTGGAGCATCGGGGTCTCGACCTCCAGGTAGCCCCGGTCGAGCAGCCCCTGCCGCAGGGCCTGGACGGCGCTGGAGCGGGCCCGTACGACGTCGCGCGCCTCCGGGCTCGCGACGAGGTCGAGGTAGCGGCGGCGCACCCGGGCCTCCGGGTCCGCGAGGCCCTTGCGCTTGTCGGGCAGCGGGCGCAGGCATTTGCCGGTGAGCTGCCAGGAGAGGACCACGAGGGAGGGCTCGCCGGTCCGGCTGGCTCCCGGCTCGCCGGTGACGAGCACATGGTCGCCGAAGTCCACCTGGGAGGTGAAGGAGTCCAGCACCCGCTCCCCGGCCTCGTCGCGGGTGAGCATCAGCTGGATGTCCCCGGACCAGTCCCGCAGGACGGCGAAGACCACCCCGCCGAGGTCCCGTACGAGCATCACGCGTCCGGCGAGCGTGACCCGCTCCCCGGACCGGGCGCCGGGCGTGCGCTCCGGGTGGGCTGCCTTGAGCTGCGCGACGGTGTGGGTGCGCGCCCGGATGCCGACCGGGTAGGGGTCGGTGCCGGACGCGCGGATACGGTCCAGCTTGGCGTGCCGCACCCGGACCTGCTCCGGCAGCCGCTCGGCCGGTACGCCCGGACCCTCGTCCCGTACGGCGTCCAGTCCGAGCGAGGCGATCGAGGGCAGGCCCTCGGTGGTGGCGGGGGCGGTGAGGCCCTTGGGGTGGGCGTTGCCCCACAGGGTGCGCAGGCTGGGTACGGAGACGAAGCCCTCGGCGATGCCGGAGGCGAGGCTGACCCGGGCGAGCGAGCCGGCGTCCTGGTAGCAGAGGAACCGCGGGTACCACTCGGGGCCGTACTTGACGTTCGAGCGGTACAGCGCCTCCAGCTGCCACCAGCGGGAGAAGAACAGCAGCAGCCTGCGCCACAGCCGCAGCACGGGCCCGGCGCCGATCCGGCCGCCCTCCTCGAAGGCGGAGCGGAAGACGGCGAAGTTGAGGGAGATCCGGCGGACCCCGAGGCCCGGGGCGGCGGCGCACAGCTCGGCGACCATGAACTCCATGACCCCGTTGGGGGCGGTGCGGTCGCGGCGCATCAGGTCGAGGGAGATGCCGTCCCGGCCCCAGGGGACGAAGGAGAGCAGCGCGATCAGCTCGCCCTTGGCGTCGAACGCCTCGACGAGCAGGCAGTCCCCGTCGGCCGGGTCCCCCAGCCGGTCGAGGGCCATGGAGAAGCCGCGTTCGGTCTCGGTGTCCCGCCAGTGGTCGGCGCGGTCGACGATGGTGCGCATCTCCTCCTCGGAGAGCGCGGCGTGGCGGCGGATGACGGTGCGGGCGCCGGCCCGGCGGACGCGGTTGACGGCCTGGCGGGTGACGCGCATGTCGCGGCCGTCGAGGTCGAAGTGGGCGACGTGCAGGATGGCCTCGTCGCCGAGCTGGAGGGCGCCGAGTCCGGAGCGGGCGTAGGCGGTGGCGCCCTCCTCGGAGGCGCCCATCACGGCGGGCTGCCAGCCGTAGCGCCCGGCCACGGCCAGCCAGGCGTCGATCGCGGCGGTCCAGGCGGCGGGGTCGCCCACCGGGTCGCCGCTGGCCAGGGCCACGCCGGCCTCGACGCGGTAGGTGACCCCGGCCCTGCCGTTGGGGGCGAAGACGACGGCCTTGTCCCGGCGGGTGGCGAAGTAGCCGAGGGAGTCCCCGCGTCCGTAGGCGGCGAGCAGGGCCCTGATCCGGGGCTCCTCGTCGCCGTGCAGGGCGGCGGTGAGGCGCTGGGAGCGGAAGAGGGTGGCGGCGGCGTTCAGCAGGGCGACGGCGCCGAACAGGCCGAGCAGGAAGTACAGGGGCCGCGGCGGCCGGCCGTCGAACTCGCGGGCGGAGAAGAGCCCGCCGAAGACCTGCTTGGCGGCCCAGTCCAGCCACTGGCCCCGGGGCAGCGAGCCGGGGAAGAGGGCGACGAGCGCCCAGCCGAGGAGGACGGCGAGCAGCATGCCGACGCCGAGCACGATGAGGGCGTGCCAGAGGGCCCCTGGGCGGGAGGCGGCGTAGAACTCCTTGCGGGCGGCGACGAGGAGGGCCATGGCGGCGAGGGCGAGCGCCATGGAGGAGATGCCGATCGCGTAGTCCCCGAGGGCGATGTCGAGGAGGTCGTCGACGATGAGCAGGGCCAGATAGGTGATGACCATCCACCAGGCGACCTTCTTGCGGGTGCCGAGGGCGGCCGCGAAGAGGAAGAGGAAGACGGCGTAGGCGAGGTTCGCGCTGACCGGTACGACGATCAGGTCGAGGAAGCGCACCACGTGGCGCAGGAGCCGCCGCAGCGTCGGGGAGAGCGACAGCAGGGCGCACAGCAGGCCGATCGTCCCGAAGAACGCGCCGAAGCCGTCCGGGACGCGGTTGAGGAAGCGGTTCCGGGTTCCGTGCTGCTCCTCCGCGGTGGCACTCATGGTTCGCACTGTAGGGAGGGCGGGGCCGGTGCGCGCGGCGAGCGGGTGGGGCGGGGCGGTGGCCGCCGGGCGCCCCGCCTATCCTCGGCAGGGTGACGGAGGACGTGAACACGGGATTCGAACGCGGTACCGACGGCCCGAAGGTGATCGTGGCCGGGGTGGACGGCTCGGAGTCCTCGCTGCGGGCCGCGGCCTACGCGGCGGGGCTGGCCCGGCGCCAGAACGCGCTGCTGGCGCTGGTGTACGTACAGCCGGTGCTGCCCGCGGGCGCGGCGCTGGGGGCGCCGGTGGCGGACACCACCGGGGAGATCGCGGAGGGGCTGGTCGCGGAGATCCGCGCCTCGGCGGAGCGGCTGCGGGGGATCTACGCGGTGCGCTGGGAGTTCCACACCTTCCGCGGGGACCCCTACGCCGGGCTGGTGAGCGCGGCGCAGGAGCTGATGGCGGACGCGGTGGTGGTCGGTGCCTCGGAGCAGGCGGGCCACCGGATCGTGGGCTCGGTGGCGGTGCGGCTGGTGAAGGCGGGCAAGTGGCCGGTGACGGTGGTTCCGTAACCGTCAGCGGGCCTCTTTGAGGCCGTCCGCGGCGGCGCCTCGGCTGAGGACGGCCTCGGTGATCTCCTCGCGGGCGCTCGTGTAGTCCTCGCGCCCCGGGTCCTCGGCGAGGGCGTCCGGGAGGTGGACGACGCGCCCGCTGGAGAGGTCCATCATCTGCGGGACGAACTCGGCCTTGGTGACCTGCCAGCGCTGCCCCTCGGCGGCGGGCGGGGCGAAGGTGAAGCGGCCGAGGGAGCCGTAGTTGCCGCGCAGGTCGCGCGCGCCCGAGTGGTTGAACATCTCGCCCGCCACCTGGTCGCCCATGCCGTAGACGATCCAGGTCCCGTTGACCTTCTCGTAGGGCTGGGGGATATGGGCGTGCGTTCCGAGGATCATGTCGATGTCGGGCCGGCCGGCGGTCTGCGAGGCGGTGAGGGCCTTGCCCAGGGAGAGCTGGGTGTCGTCCGGGGCGGTCTGCCATTCGGTGCCCCAGTGCAGGCTGACCAGCACGACGTCGGCGCCCGCCTTCCGGGCGGCCCGCGCGTCGGCGACGATCTTGTCCTGTTTCATCAGGTTGACCGCCCAGGGCTGCCCCTCGGGCAGGGGGTAGCCGTTGGTGTCGTAGGTGTAGGCGAGGTGGGCGACCTTGGCGGAGCCCGCCGTATAGGTGGTCACCGTGGCCGCCTCGGCGGCGGTGCGCGCGGAGCCGGCGTGTTTCAGGCCGGCCTTGTCGAAGCGGTCCAGGGTGCGGCGCAGGCCGTCGGCCCCGTCGTCGAGGGTGTGGTTGGAGGCGGTGGAGCAGCCGTCGTACCCGGCGTCCTTGAGCCCGTCGGCGACGGCGGGCGGGGAGACGAAGGCGGGGTAGCCGGAGAAGGGGCCGCCGTCCTCGCCGTAGATGGTCTCCATATGGCAGAGGGCCAGGTCGGCGCCGGAGACCAGCTTCTTGACGCCGGAGAACATCGGCCGGAAGTCGTACCCCTCGCCGCCCGCGTCCTCGGCCGCCCGGCGGATGACGGAGGTGTGCGGCAGTACGTCGCCGCTCGCGACCAGCGTGAACCCGCGCGCGGCGGTGGATCCGGCGGCGCTGGAGGGGGTGGCCGGGCCGGATTCCCCGAGGCGGGCGGGTGCGCGGTCCCCCGTGGCCGAGCAGCCGGCGGCCGCCGAGAGCAGGAGGGCCGACAGGAGGGCCACGGCAGCTCTCGGCCGGGTACGCAGGGTCATCTATCCGGCTCCCATTAGTAGGACTATCTGATATTCGATCCCCTGCAATCCACAGAACGGCCCGGCCCAAGTCAAGAACCGGGCCCGCCTTCCGGACACGCGCCCACTCCAACGGCGCAGGCGGCCGGGGCGGCGCCTCCCCGTGCCGTTCGCCGCGCCCGTCCGACCGTTCACCGCCCGGCGCGGCCGCCCGCCGGACCACCGGGGCGCTTGGGCGCAGCACGCCGGCCGGACGGTTCCCGGGTGGCTCCGCCCGGGTGAGGGTGGACCGCAAGCCGCCGCCCCGGCCCCCACCCGCCCCGGAAGGAGCCCCCGTGCCGCCCACCCCCACCCTGCCGCGGACGGATCCCGAGGCACTGGCCGCACTCCAGCGCGACCACGGGCGGGCCCTGTTCGGCTTCCTGGTCGGCCTCACCGCCGGGGACGCCCAGCGCGCGGAGGACCTCGTACAGGAGACCCTGGTACGGGCCTGGCAGCACCCGGAGGCGCTGGCCGGGCGGCACGAGTCCATGCGGCCCTGGCTCTTCACGGTGGCGCGGCGGCTCGCGATCGACGCCCGGCGGGCCCGGCTCTCCCGGCCCCTGGAGGTGGATCCGGAAGGGCTGGAGCAGGCGCCCGCCGCCGAGGACACGGCCGCAGGGACGGTGACGGCCATCGATGTCCGGCGGGCCGTGGGGTCCCTGGGGCCGGAGCACCGGCAGGTGCTGCTGGAGGTCTACTTCCGGGACCGCTCGGTGGCCGAGGCGGCCGCCGAGCTGGGGATTCCGGCCGGCACGGTCAAGTCCCGGACGCACTACGCCCTGCGGGCCCTGCGCAAGGACCTCCAGGGCTACGGCTACGGCCTCGGTGCCTGAATCGCCCGCCCGGGGACAGAAGGGCGAACGGGTCACGGAACGCCGTGAAGGAGCGCGGACCGGACAGAAACCGCATCGAATGCGACATCAGAATGTCCAAGTTGAGTAAACAACCCCCACTGCGCAAGCCGCTCGGTGAAGGCTCTGGGCTGAGAACGGGACGCCCAACGCGCGGGAGAAGGTGGATCGGTGCAGCCCGAGGGTACGAACGGCACCAGTGACGGCGGGCTCGCGGTGCCCATGGCCTGGCTCTACGCCGAGTACATCGCAGACGAACTGCTGCGCACGGGCCGGCTGATCCCGGTCAGCACCCTGGAGTTCCGGGCCGGGCGGGACACCCTGGCCCTGACCATCTACCTCTCGGACGCCGCCGGGGAGCTCTCCGGGATCCGCGTGGTCTCGCAGCTCGACGAATGGCTGTCGCTGACGGCGTACGGACACCCCTGGCGCGACTGGGTGCACACCCGCTTCCTCGACCTGGGCGAGGCGGCCCGGGAGGACGGCCGCGGCGAGGACCCCGACCTGGAGCTGGCCCGCGCCGCGTGGCGCTGGCTGGACAGCACCGAGCTGTTCGCCACCAACCTCGACCCGGCCCGGCCCGGCCACGGCGACCTCCCGCCGGGCCTGGACGAGAACGCCCGGGTGTGGACCCCCGCCTGGCAGCTCGGCCTGCCGCTGGGCCACCTGGCGATGCACCTGTTCTGAGGAGCAGGCCCTCCCCTAGGCCCGCTCGGCCGGGTCTAGGCCCGCTCGGCCGGGTCCGCCACCAGGCCGGTGAAATCGGCCTCGTTGCGCTCGGCCCGGCGGACGTACCAGCGGGCGATCAGCCACATCACCGGGTACGCCAGCAGGCCGAGCACCAGCCAGACCCCCGGGCCGGAGCCCGCCCGGGTCAGCGCGAACACCAGCGGCAACGGCCCGAGCACCCCCACCAGCGCGCCCACCGCCAGCACCCCGGCACGCAGCTGGCTCCGCATGAGGGCGCGCACGTAGGCGTTGCCGAGCGTGGTCTGCTCGGAGATCTCCGAACGCGCCGGGGCATACCCGGCCCCCCGGCGACGCCCGGCCCGGGACACCCCCACGACCACCTCCCGCCGAGGCGAAACCCGCTGCCGTTCCCCACTCACGATGCGCGAGTCTACGCAGCGGCGGCCGCCTATCACTCTCGGATGCTCCTACGGACCCGGGCGATCAGCTGCTGAGCTTCGGTTCCGAACACAGCCGCTGAGTGGAGTGCATCCCAGATCTTCATGTAGAGGGTCACGTTGTCCGCGTCCTCCAGCCAGATCTCCGCATGCCAGTCTTCCGCGACGACCAGGCGGTCATCGAGGACCCAGAAGCCATTCGCCGGCGGAAGCCGCAGAGCTGCTTCCAGAGGGACGACTCCGAGGTTCACGGTATCCATGCCCACCACGCCCAGCAGCCGGTCCAGCTGTGCCGTCAGAACCCCGGGAGGGCCAAGCCGCACCTGTAGCGCCGGCTCCCACATCAGAACGTGCAGCTTACGACCCGGCCGGTACAGCCAGTCCTGGCGCTGCATCCTCGCCCGTACGGCGTCTTCGATGTCACTGGCGGGTCCCAGAAGCTCCGCGTACCGCGTGATGACCGCGCGCGCGCGTAGTCGGGTGTCTGGACCATTCCGGGGATGACCGCCTCTTCCCACAGTCGCAGCTCTGTGGTGTGTTCGATCTCCCTGCTCAGACTCTCGTGCACCGGCTTGAAGCCGTTTGCCAGCGCTCGCCGCCATGACCGGATGTGGGATTCGAACCCTGTGAGACGAGAGGCAAGCTCGGGGTACAGCTCGGGCTGGCCGGTCGCCTCGGCCCAGGCGTGAAGGTCCTCGGGCGTCGGGGTCTGGCGCCCGTTCTCCAGCTTGCTGATCTTGGATCCTGGCCAGCCGAGCCGCCGCGCCAACTGCTGACCCGTGAGGCGACCATCAGGGCACGCGAAACGCAGTTCACGAAGACGCGCTCCCAGCGCTTCCCGCGCCCGCTGATAGTCGGTACTCAACCGATACTCGCGACTACTCGGCCGTGGCTACCTGTGCCGCGAACTGCTCGTACGAGACAGCGCCGTGCATGGCTGCGTCGCGCAGGACGCAGAACCTCACGACCTCCGCGGGTTGGGTGATGAGCTCCACTCCCAGGAGGTTGTCCCCGTCGTCGAACCGCATGAGCGCTACGAGTCGGCTGTCGAACAACCAGAAGTCCTCAGACGGAAGTTGGAGACGATCCGCATCCTCCCGCCAGAGGTACCGCATGTCCTCTCCGGCGGAGGCGTTGTGCCTGGCGTAGTCGAGAAGAAACAACTGCTCCTGGCTGGGAGGGTTGTCAGCCACGCGAACCCGTCCCACCCTCTTCCCCGCATCCGTCTGACGGCGGATGTTCACGAACCAGGGCTCGTTGGGATCGCACGGAGCGCTACCCGTCTCCAGGAAGGCCCGGTAGTCGGGGTCCTCGCGGTCGGAGGCATAGCCACGCCGGGTCTCCAACCGCCACGCGGTGTGCGCAAAGGTTTCGAAGAGACGCCGGAAGGTGGCCCGGTCAACAAGATCAGGCTTCCGTTCCATTGCCTTCGGCCCCCAGTTCACGAGCAGTTCGCGAGGTATGACAACGGCAGCGTCCCCCGGTCCGAAGTGCCTCAACTGGGCGAGTTCGTCGGGGTCGGTGAGCGGTGTGCCCTGCACGACCACGTCACCCGTGTCGGTGTAGGTGTGCAGAGCCGGGCAGCCATCGACCTTGCTGTCTGTGCCGGTGAAGCGTAGCTGACGAGCCATGACAGGTCGGCCTCCTCTTCTGGGGCAGCGGGTCTGCTCAGGATGGTGGTTGGTCCGGCTCCGCACTACCGGAAGGGGCACCCCCACGTGAGAAAACAGCAGCAACCTGCCTCTGTCCATGAGAAAACTCGCGAAAACTGTCCAGCGAGCACAACTTCGTCTCCTTAGCGTTCCGTTCATCACCACGACCGCGGAGGACGACATGGCGGCTCCCACGATCGACAGCAGGGACTTGTGGTACCAGGTTCCGCAGCGCGACCCGTTTCCCCGGCCGGATGCTGAGCCGGCGCCCGGGTGCGAGGAATGTGTCCGCCTGGTCGAGCTGCGGCGTGCCGCCCGCAAGGAGCACGACGGGAGCACCGTCGCGGACGCGAACATCCGCATCAGGCTGCACAGCACCGGCCACGGACAGCGGCGGCGGTCATGACGGTTCCCGTCTCGGAACTGGGCCCGTTCCGATCACCGGCTGCGGCGTCTGCGGAGCCCTGGGGAAGGAACGCGACGAGGCGCGGCGAGCCGGCGACCGAGTCGACGTGGCCAAGATCAACGCCGAGATCCGGAACCTCCCTCACGGCCGACGCGCGCCCGGCAGCCGCCGCAGGCCGCGCGAGGAGCACGTCATGAAGCAGCACCCGGACGCCGAGACAACGGCCACAGCCCGTTGCGTCCACCCCGACTGCACATGGGAGGCGCCCCCGACCGGTAGCGCGAGCCAATGCGCCGACTGGTGCATCGAGCACACCGGCCGCACCACCCATGGGATCTTCGTCCGCACGTTCTCCGAAGTGGCCGTGGTGGTCCGGGCGGACGTACACCTCCCGACCGGACAAGGACGGGAGCAGGGGCAGGGGCAGGGGCCGGAGCAGGACGCCGGGCCCGGAACAACTACTTGAGGAGCCGTGAGAGGCGCCGGTCGGCCAAGGGCTTGCCGGCGGTTTGGCAGGTGGGGCAGTACTCCAGGGAGGAGTCCGCGAAGGACACCGAGCGGATCGTGTCCCCGCAGACCGGGCACGGCTCGCCGGTGCGGCCGTGTACGCGCAGGCCGCTCTTCTTCTCGGCCTTGAGCGCTCCCGCGGCGACGCCGTGCGCGCGGTCGACCGCCTCGCGCAGGGTGTCGCGTACCGCCGTGTACAGGTCGGTGATCTGCTCGCCCTCGAAGGTGGAGGCGATCTTGTACGGGGAGACGCGGGCCGCGTGCAGGATCTCGTCGCTGTAGGCGTTGCCGATGCCCGCGATCACGCTCTGGTCGCGCAGGACGCCCTTGATACGGCGCCGCTCCCCCGCGAGCAGCGCCGCGAAGGCGTCCCGGTCGAAGTCCTCGGCGAGCGGGTCGGGGCCAAGGCGGGCGATGCCGGGTACCTCCTGCGGGTCGTGGACCACGTACACGGCGAGCCGCTTCTGGGTGCCGGCCTCGGTGAGGTCGAAGCCGGACCCGCCGTCGAGGACGACGCGCAGCGCCAGCGGGCCCTTGCCGGGGCGGGGCGGCCGCTCGGGCAGGGTGTCGTGCCAGCGCAGCCAGCCGGCCCGGGCCAGGTGGGTGACGAGGTGGAGCTCGCCGATCCGCAGGGCGAGGAACTTGCCGTAGCGGGCGGTGGCCCCGGCGCGCTGTCCTTCGAGGGCGGTCGGGGGCGGGTCGTAGGTCTTGAGGACGCTCACGGCGAGCGGGAGGACGCGTTCGACCTCGCGCCCGGTGAGGTGCTCGTCGAGGTATGCGCGCAGGGCCTCGACCTCGGGCAGTTCGGGCATGGGTTCAGCCCATCACGAACTCGCACCACACGCATTTCCCGCTGCCGCGCGGCTCCACTCCCCAGACGTCCGCGAGCCGGTCGACCAGCATCAGCCCGCGGCCGGAGACCCCGGCGTCGCCCGCCTCGCGGCGGCGCGGCAGGGCGCTGGAGCGGTCCGCGACCTCCACGCGCAGCCGTCGCTGGGGGCCGGCGAGGATGCGCAGGGTGACGATGGCAGGGCCGTCGGTATGCATGAGGGCGTTGACGATGAGCTCGTCCGCGACCAGTTCGATCTCGTCGGCCCGTTCCCGGGCCCCCCAGGCCCGGACGGCCGCGCCGATCATGTGGCGGGCGGCCACCAGGGCCTCGGGGTCGCCGGGGGCGACGTGCTGCTGGAGGCGGCCGCCGCCGGGCGGGGCGGGGGCCGGGCGGCGGCGCAGCAGCAGGAGGGCCATGTCGTCGGCGCCGCCGCGGTCGGCGACGATCTCGCAGAGCCGGTCGGCGAGGAGCTGGAGGTCGGCGGGGCCGCCGCGGACGTGGGAGGTGAGCAGGTGGATCCCGTCGTCGAGGTCGGCTCCGGGGTGCTCGACGAGGCCGTCGGTGCACATCAGGAGGGTCTCGCCCGGGTCCAGCTCCACCGTGGTCACGGGGTATTCGAGGCGGCCGAACTCGGCGGAGAGGCCGAGCGGCATGCCGCCGTCCACGGGCAGCCGGTGGCAGTCCCCGTCGCGGGTGCGCAGGAGCGGGTCTATGTGGCCCGCGCGGACCATCTGGAGGACGCCGGTGGCGAGGTCGGCCTCGACGTACATGCAGGTGGCGAAGCGGCTGGTGTCGAGTTCGTGGAGGAAGACGGAGGCCCGCGCCATGACCGTGCCGGGCGAGTGGCCCTCGGCGGCGTAGGCGCGCAGGACGATGCGGAGCTGGCCCATGACGGCGGCGGCGTGCGTGTCGTGGCCCTGGACGTCGCCGATGACGGCGCCGACCCGGCCGCCGGGCAGCGGGATGACGTCGTACCAGTCGCCGCCGATGTCCCGGCCCATCCGGGCGGAGCGGTAGCGTACGGCGATCTCCCCGCCGGACACCGAGGGGATGCGCCGGGGCAGCATGGCCTGCTGGAGTCCTTCGGCGAGGTCGTGCTCCTGCTCCAGCAGCATGGCCCGCTGGAGGCTCTGGGCGATGCTGCTGCCGAGGGCCACGAGGAGGTTGCGTTCCTCCTGGGTGAAGCCGTCCTTGTCCTGGTAGAGCAGGCCGATGGCGCCGATGGGGCGGGCCTGGGCGATGAGCGGCAGGTAGGCGGCGGCCGAGATCCGCATGTACGAGATCTTCGCCCAGAGGGCGGGGTAGTCCTCGGCGAACTCCTCCGCCGAGTCCAGGAAGCGCGGCTGGAGGGAGCGGACGACCTCGCTCATCGGGTACTGCTCGTCGATACGGGTGTAGCGGGTGCCGGGGACGAAGCTGCCGTCGGGCCCCTCGGCGACGAGGTGGATCCGGCCGGCTTCGACCAGGCCCATGACCATGCCCATGGAGCCGAGGCGTTCCAGTCCGTGGGCGTCGCCGAGCGCGTCGATGACGTCCTGGACGGTCCGGGCGTGCGCGAGGGCGGCGGTGGTGCTCTCGACGACGCTGGTCTGGCGGCGGCGTTCCTCGTCCAGGCCGAGGCGTTCCGCCGAGTGGCTGAGCTCCTCGGTGGCGTCGCGGACGATGCCGATGATGCGGTGGGGCCGTCCTTCCGCGTCGCGCATGACGCGGCCCTGGGTGTGGGTCCAGCGCAGCCGGCCGTCCCGGCAGCGGATGCGGAAGTAGGCCCCGTAGCTGTCCACGCCGCTTTTCAGGGCGGCGGAGACCATGCCGTCCAGGCGGGACGCCTCGGCCGGCGGGACGCGGGCGTCGAGGGAGTCGGGCCGGCCGTCGTACTCCTCGGGGGGCGTGTCGAAGACGTCCAGGGCCGCTTCGTCCATGTGCATGAGACCGGTGACGAGGTCCCAGTCGAAACTTCCCATGCGGTTGAGCGAGAGCGACCGGTCCGGGTGTGCGGGCCAGTCGTCCGGCGGCGATACGGTGGTCGGCACCGGTCCACCATGACACACGGGCCGGTCAGGCGCTCTCCAGCGAGTACCCCTCGTCCGTGGGTGTCCGCCGCAGGTCAGGGTCGACGTAGGGGCTGTTCGGGTCGTAGGGCTCGGCGTACGGGTCGTAGGGGTCCACGGGCGGCCCGCTCGTCCCGGGGTCCTGCGGCAGGGCCGGGTCGTCCGGGTTCCGGGGCAGGGCCGGGTCCTCGGGGTTCCGGGGCAGCGCCGGATCGTTCGGGTCCTGGGTCAGCTGGTCGGCGGGAGCGTCCGGCGGCAGGGCGTCGCGCGGGTCGGCCGGGCCTCCGGAGGGCGGCTGCTGGGGCCGGGTGGCGGGGTCCGAGGGGGTGCCGGGGCGCCGCGGCGGTTCGCCGGGGCCGGTGGGGGCGGCCGGGGTCGGGGAGCAGCCGGTGGTGGCCGAGCCCGGGGTGGCCGGGCAGGGGCTGGCGGACGGGGAGCCGGTGGGGTGGGCGGGGCCGTCCGGGATGCCGTCGGCCGGGTCGTACGGGGGCACCAGCTGCGGGGTGCGGTCCTGGGCGCCGTCGTCGCCGTGCTTGCGCTCGATCCAGGTGTTGTCGGCGATGTTGACGATGACCAGGTTGTTGATCACGTGGGTGGTGGGTTCGATGACGATGACCTGGTTGGGCTGGTAGCCGTTCCACGGCTCGCCCTTGTGGACCGGGGCCCCCTTGGCGGCGCGCGGGGCGCCGAGCGGGTTGCCGCAGCCGCAGCGGACCCGGGGCATGCCGTGTTCGTCGACGAGGACGGCGGTGCCGGCCTGGAGGACGGACTGGAAGGCGTCGGCGCGGCCGTCGCGGAAGCCGTGGTTCGTGACGCGGGTGTCGGCGCGCAGCACGACGGGGGTGAGGCCGCGCAGGAACTTCGGGATGTCCTCCTCCTGGAGGCCGGCGGCCTGGGCGAAGGCGCGGGCCTTGGCGCTGTCGGCGGTCAGGAAGCCGACCTGCTGCTCGACGTCGCAGCTGCCGAGCCGCTGGGTGCCGCCGTACAGGCCGGGGGTGGCGGCGTTGACGGTGCGGATGCCCTGTCCGGTGGGGTTGGGCAGCGGGGGCTGGAGGGGGGAGGACTCGGCGGTGGCGGAGGAGGCGGTGAAGGGGTCGGGGCCGGCCGTGGCCACCGCCTGGAGGTGGACCTCCTGGCTCTCAGCCCCGGCGGCGCCCGCCGGCTCCTCGGGGCTGCCGCAGGCCGCCGCGAGGAGGCCGAGGAGCGCGAAGAGGGCGGCTCCGGCCGGTGCGTGACGGCGCGAAGCCTGACGAGGTGTCGGAAGTGACGGTCCGTTCACGTGGGATCTCCCTTTTCGCCCCGGTTGCTCCCTCTTGTCTGCCGCATCCCCGCTCCCCCCGCAACCGGAACACCGCCGACCTGCCGGTCCCGGCCCCGCCGTGAACGGGTCAGGGCACTCCTCATGGCCGTCGGCGTGTCCGGGTCGATACTGGAGGGGATGGACTGGTTCACGGCGCCCGGGTACTGGATCGCCCGGCTGGTCTTCCAGCGGGCCCTGGCCGGCGTCTACCTCGTGGCCTTCGTCGGGGCCGCCCTGCAGTTCCGGGCCCTGATCGGGGCGCACGGCATGCTGCCCGTCCCGCGCTTCGTGCGGTACGTGCCGTTCCGGCGCGCCCCGAGCCTGTTCCAGCTGCGCTACTCGGACCGGCTCTTCGCCGGATGCGCCTGGGCGGGCGCGGCCCTGGCCGCGGCCCTCGTCGCCGGGGCGGGGGACGCGGTGCCGCTGCCCGCCGCGATGGTGATGTGGGCCGCGCTGTGGGCGCTGTACCTCTCCATCGTGAACGTGGGCCAGACCTGGTACTCCTTCGGCTGGGAGTCGCTGCTGCTGGAGGCGGGCTTCCTCGCCGTGTTCCTCGGCAACGCGCGGACCGGCCCGCCGGTGCTCGTGCTGTGGCTGCTGCGCTGGCTGCTCTTCCGCGTGGAATTCGGCGCGGGGCTGATCAAGATGCGGGGCGACCCCTGCTGGCGGGACCTGACCTGCCTGTACTACCACCACGAGACCCAGCCGATGGCGGGGCCGCTCAGCTGGTTCTTCCACCGCATGCCCCGGCCCCTGCACCGGGTGGAGTGCGCCGCCAACCATGTGACACAACTGATCGTGCCGGTGCTGCTGTTCACCCCGCAGCCGGTGGCCTCGTACGCGGCCGGGATCGTCATCGCCACGCAGCTGTGGCTGGTGCTGTCGGGGAATTTCGCCTGGCTGAACTGGCTGACGATCATCCTCGCGGTCCCCGCCGTGGACTTCACCGGGCTCACGGGCCCGCCCCCGGCCGCCGCCTCCCGCCCGGTCCCGGTCTGGTTCGCGGTGCTGGTCTGCGCGGTGACCGCGCTGGTGCTCTTCCTCAGCCGCCGCCCGGTGCTCAACATGATCTCGCGACGGCAGGTGATGAACCGCTCCTTCGACGCCCTGCACCTGGTGAACACCTACGGCGCCTTCGGATCCGTCGGCCGGGTCCGCATGGAGGTGGTGGTGGAGGGCACCGCGGACCGGGTGCCGCGCGAGGACGGGGACTGGCGGGAGTACGGCTTCAAGGGCAAACCCGGTGATCCTCGCCGGCTCCCCCGCCAGTTCGCCCCCTACCACCTGCGGCTGGACTGGCTGATGTGGTTCGCGGCCCTCTCGCCCGGCTACGCCGAGGACTGGTTCGGGCCCTTCGTGGAGCGGCTGCTCGCGGGCGACCGGGACACGCTGTGCCTGCTGCGGCACAACCCGTTCCCGGACGCCCCGCCCGTGTACGTCCGGGCCGTGCTGTACCGCTACCGGTTCACCACCTGGCGGGAGCTGCGCGAGACGGGGGCCTGGTGGCACCGTACGCGGGTGCGCGCGTACCTGCCGCCGACCCGTCTCGCGCCCGCCTCACGCTCAGGCCCCGAGTAGGGCCGCCTCCCGCTCCGGGTCGAGGCCCGGGGCGGGCCGGTCGGGCCGCTGCGGGGCGGGGCCGCCGAGGCCGTCCAGCCAGGCCCAGGTGTCGGCGACGGTCTCCTCCACCGGCCGGCACTCCAGACCCGCACCCACCGCCTTGGACACGTCGGCGCGGTACATGTGCTCGTGGAGCTCGCCCGGCGGGAGCCACACCGGCAGCTCGCTCCACGGCTCGATCCCGGCCGCCGCGAGCACGTCCGGCTCGGTCCAGCGCAGGTCGGCGCCGGAGCCGGTCGCGGCGACGCACGCCTCCAGCAGGCCGCCCATGGTGGCGTGCCCGGCCGGGCAGACCAGGTCGTAGGGGCCGCCGAGCCCGGCCGCCGCCGCGCCGAGGCTCCAGTGCGCGAGGTCGCGTACGTCGATGTACTGGATCGGGAGCGCGCGGGGTCCGGGAGCGAGCACGGGGCCGCCGCGGGCGATGCGGTTGAGCCACCACGGCAGGCGGCCGACGTTCTCGTAGGGGCCGAGGATCAGACCGGCGCGCAGCAGCAGGGCGCGGTCCCCGAAGGCGTCCAGGGCGGCGATCTCCCCGCCGCGCTTGTCCATGGGGTAGCCGGTCTGGGGTGCGTCGGGCGAGCCGTCGACGACGATCCCGCTCTCGTCGCGTCCCGCCGGGGCGGGGTAGGCGTACACCGAGCGGGTGGAGACGTACGCGTACCGGCCGGCCCGGTCGCTCAGCAGGCGGGCGGCGTCGCGCACGGCCGTGGGGGCGCCGCCCCAGGTGTCGACGACGAGGTCCCACTCCCCCGTGGCGAGGGCGGCCAGGCCCTCGGGGGCGGTGCGGTCACCGCGCAGGGTGCGGGTGCCCGGTGGGGCGGGATGGTGGCCCCGGTGGAAGAGGGTGACGTCCCAGCCCCGGGCCGAGGCGTCCTCGGCGAAGGCGCGGCCGACGAATTCGGTACCGCCCAGCATCAGCAGTTTCATGGGCTCCAGCCTGCCGGGGCGGGTGGGGCCGAGGGAAGCCGTGATCGCCGAGAGCGATGACGCCCAGGGCGTAGCGGGCGGGGAACCGGGCCGGGCCGACCGTGGCCGGGCGGGGCGGCGCCCCCGGTGCGCGGAGGCACGTGGGGGCGCCGGGGCCTGCGGGCAGGGTCAGGCCAGTCGGTACTCAGTCGATACCGGGCAGGATGTGGGCCTCCGCCAGGTCGTCCTCGTACCCCGCCAGCCGGATCGGGGCGGACCGCGCCCAGACCTCCAGGCTTCCCAGCTCGTCGGACCGGGTCTTGGACCGTGTGACGGTCCGCTCCAGCACCGTGGGTTCGGGCTTCGCCATTTCTGTCACCGCGCACTCCTTTGCGTCGCGCAACCCGGCAGGCGGACCGCAAGCCGGGGCAAGGGATAAAAGGGTTTCCGGACGCGGTGGCGCCTTAGTGGAGCGCGGCCCGGATGGGGGCCGTCTTGATGCCCCAGAGTACACATATGAGCGGACCTCCGCTCGATAGGAAGGCAAAATCCGCTGCGCCCTCTTAGTTTCGTCGCGAGTTCAGCAAGTCGTGGGTCGGCGGGTACGTGACGGATGGTCTGCTCGGCACCGGAAGTGCGAGGCGCGACGGAGGGGGTCGGCGGTGTCGGTTTCCAGGACGGCGGAGGTCCAAGTGCCCTACGTCACCAGCGTGATGGAGCTCATGCGGCTGCTGTACGAGGCCCCCGACGATCGCGGGATGCGCACTGCGGCGCTGCTTCGGCGCTCACACCCGGCCGACAAAGAACTGCAGCTCGCGGGCCTGGTGCACGGGCTCGGAAAAATGCTCCGTCCGGGTGATGCGGCGGGGCAGGGCGAGTTGGCGGCGGAGGCGGTCCGCCCGCTGCTGGGCGAGCGGGTGGCCCGGCTGGTACGGCTGCACGCGCGCCCGGCGGCGGACGGCGCGGGGGACGCCGCCGGGGCCGATGCCGAGGCGGTGAGCAGCCTGCGGCAGGCCCGGGAGGCGGCCGCGGGGGCGGTCGGCGGCGCGGAGGCGGGCGTACTGGAGGACTGGCGTCCGCTGCTGGAGCTGGTCGCGGCGCGGGCCCGCCGGGCCGCGGCGACCTAGGAACGCGAGCGGCCGGAGACGCGGCCGGCCCCCTCGGGGAGCCGAGGGGGCCGGGGCGGTGTGCCGTGGTGGCGGGAGGCGGGCGGTTACCAGTTCGCCGGGGCGTAGTCCTTGAGGAAGACGCCGAACAGGTCCTCGCCGCCCTCGCCGCGCACGATCGGGTCGTAGACGCGGGCCGCGCCGTCGACCAGGTCGAGCGGGGCGTGGAAGCCCTCCTCGGCCAGGCGCAGCTTGTCGAAGTGCGGGCGCTCGTCGGTGATCCAGCCGGTGTCGACCGAGGTCATCAGGATGCGGTCGGTCTGGAACATCTCCTGGCCGCTGGTGCGCGTCACCATGTTCATCGCGGCCTTGGCCGCGTTGGTGTTCGGGTGCCCGGCGCCCTTGTAGCCGCGGCTGAACACGCCCTCCATCGCGGAGACGTTGACGATGTACGCCCGCCCGCTGGCCGCCTTGCGCGCGGCCTCCGCCATGGCCGGGCGCAGCGCGCTGATCAGGATGAACGGCGAGGTGTAGTTGCACAGCTGGGTTTCGAGCAGCTCCACCGGGGAGATCTGGTCGATGGTCTGCACCCAGGTGTTGGTGTCGACGACGTCGGGCAGCAGGCCGCCCGCGTCGATGGCGGTACCGGCGAGATGCCGCTCCAGGCTGGCGTTGCCCGCGACGAGGGCGAGGTCCGCGACCTTCTGCGCCTCCAGCCCGCTCACGCCGACGGGCAGGGCCGTCAGGCCGTCGACCGCGCCGGAGTTGAAGGCGCCGATGACGTGGTGGGCGGGCAGCTCACCGGCGGGCAGCGGGGCGCTCTCGCCCTCGACCAGCGCCGCGTAGGCGGAGGGCAGGCGGCGTACGGTCTGCGTCGCGTTGTTGATCAGGATGTCGAGCGGGCCCGCCGCGGTCATCTGCTCGGCGAGGGCCACGGACTGGGCCGGGTCGCGCAGGTCTATGCCGACGACCTCCAGGCGGTGCATCCAGTCCGCGGAGTCCTCCATCGCCTTGAAGCGGCGGATGGCGTCCTTGGGGAAGCGTGTGGTGATCGTGGTGTGGGCGCCGTCGCGCAGCAGCCGCAGCGCGATGTACATGCCGATCTTGGCGCGGCCGCCGGTGAGCAGCGCGCGCTTGCCGGTGAGATCGGCGCGGGCCTCGCGGCGGGTCCGGTTCTCGACGGCGCAGCTCGGGCAGAGCTGGTGGTAGAAGTAGTCGACCTCGACGTAGCGGGTCTTGCAGACGTAGCAGGAGCGCGGGCGCTGGAGTATCCCGGCGATCCGGCCGGCCTCGGTGACGGAGCTGGGCAGGATGCCCTCGGTCTCGTCGTCGATGCGCTCGGCGGAGCCGGTCGCGGTCGCCTCGGTGACGGCCTTGTCGTTGGCGGTCTTGAAGGCGCGGCGCTCCTGGCGGCGGCGCTGCTTGACCGTCCGGTAGATCCCGGCGGTGGCACGGCGGACGGTGATCGCGTCGGGGTGGTCGATGTCGATGCCGTCGAGCTCTTCGAGCACGCTGAGGCAGAGGGCCAGTCGCTCGGGGTCGATGCCCGGCCCGTAGGCGTGCCCCTGGTCCTGGCTGTCTTCGGTCACCGTCATGGCCGCTGCCGTTCCTTGATCACTCGTCCGCATCCGCCTGCTGCGGAAGTCCTCAAAAGGGGAACTGTACGGATCCCACGCGGCGGGAGACAAACCCGTTCGCACCGTCGTCACTCACTGCGAGCAAAGGGTCACGGCACGGGACGGCCGGCCGCCGCCGGTGGGCCCGTGGGCTACTCCCGTACTACGCCGGGAGTACGACGCGTGACCATCCGTGGAGGGAGGAATTGCGCATCGCGGTCGGGCATTGTGGAACGTATGAGTGCTCTGGCGCTGTCGGTCCTGCTGTGCCTCGTGTCCGCCGTGGCGTACGCGGGGGGCGCGATCGTGCAGGAAAGGGTCGCGGTGACCACACCGGACCGGCCGTACGCTCCGCTGCGCCGGGCCGGCTGGTGGCTGGCGGTCGCGCTGAACGGCCTGGGCGCCCTGCTGCATGTGGTGGCCCTCGCCTACGGACCGCTGAGCCTGGTCCAGCCGCTGGGTGCGCTCACCCTTGTGTTCGCACTGCCGATGGCGGCCCTCCTCGTACGCCGCAGGGCCGGGGCGGCGGCCTGGCGCGGGGCCCTGTTCGCCACCCTGGGGCTGGCCGGGCTGCTGGCGCTGACCGGCGGGGACGGGCGGGCCGGGCAGCCCCTGGCGGACGCCGAGCGGACCCTGCTGCTGGTGGTCACGGGGGCGGTGGTGGGCGGGCTGTTCGTCGCCGCGCACCGGATACGCCGGGCGGTGCCGCACGGCGTGCTGCTGGCCGCGGCGGCCGGCACGGCCTTCGGTATGGCGTCGGTGTTCACCAAAGCGGCGGCCGAGGGCTTCGGGGCGTCCGGCGCGGGTGCCACGGGCGGGCTGTGGCCGGATCTGACCGCGATCGCGACCCTGGCCGCGGCCGGGCTGCTGCTGTCGCAGGCGGCCTACCGGGGAGCCGGGCTGACCGCGCCGCTGGCCACCGTGACCGTGATCAACCCGGTGGTGGCGGCCACCGTCGGGCTCACCCTGTTCGGCGAGGGCTTCCGCTTCGGGGCGGCGGGCACGGCCGCGGCGGTGGCCAGCGCCGTGCTGGCGGCGGCCGGCCTGCTCCTGCTCATGGCCGTGCCGCCGCACACGCGCGGATCAGATACGGACCCCGTGCCCGCGGAGGTAGGCGAGCGGGTCGATGTCGGAGCCGTAGCCCGGGCCCGTCCGGATCTCGAAGTGCAGGTGCGGGCCGGTGCTGTTGCCGGTGGAGCCGGAGCGGCCGATCCGCTGCCCGCCGGAGACCTGCTGGCCGGACTTCACCGTGAGGGCCGAAAGGTGGGCGTACTGCGAATACCGGCCGTCGGTGTGCCGGATGACGACCTGGTAGCCGTACGCCCCGGCCCAGCCCGCCGAGACGACCTGGCCCGGGCCGACGGACTTGACGGTCGTACCGGTGGACACGGGGAAGTCGACGCCCGTGTGGTAGCCGCTGGACCAGGAGGCGCCCGAGACGCGGTAGGCGGTGCCCATGCCGGCGTCGACCGGGGCGGAGAACCCGCCCGAGGCGGGCTTCTGCTGCGTTGACGCGGGCTTGGTCGCGGGCTTCTCCGCCTGCTTCTCGGCCGGCTTCGGCGTCTGCTTCTCCGCCGGCTGGGGCGCCGGCTTCGCGGCGGGCTTCTCCGCCGCCGGCTCCACGGGCTTCACCGGATCGGCGGTCCGCGGCGGCTTCTCCGGGCTGCGCGAGGGCGGCGGCGGTACCGGCTCGGTGGGCCGGGTGGGCGCGGTCGTGATGCGCAGGGTGAGCCGCTGACCGGGGAAGATCAGGTTCGGGTTGCCGCCGATCGTCGACCGGTTCGTCTCGTAGAGGGCCTGCCAGCCGCCCTCGACGTGCTGGTCGGTGGCGATCGCGGAGAGCGAGTCGCCGGGTGCGACCACATACGGGTTCGGCAGGACGGAGGTCCCGGTCGGGCGCGGGGTCTCCGCCTTGACCGGGGTGGCCTGCGCCCCCTGGGGGCGCGGCTCGGTCCGGTCCCCGGACCGCTGCTCGGGGAGCTTCGCCGTCACGGTGATGGAGGGCGCCGGGCCGCCGCGGCTCAGGCCGGCCGTCTTGCCGCAGTTCGGCCATGCCTCCGGGCCCTGGCCCCGCAGCACCTTCTCGGCGACCGCGATCTGCTGCTCCTTGGTGGCCAGGTCGGCCCGCGGGGCGTACGACGCGCCGCCGAAGGCCCGCCAGGTGCTCTGGCTGAACTGGAGACCGCCGTAGTAGCCGTTGCCGGTGTTGATGCGCCAGTTGTTCGTGGACTCGCAGGCGGCGACCTTGTTCCAGGTGTCCACGGAGGCGGCGTCGGCCACGCCCGCGCCCACCAGGGGGAGCGCGATGCCCGCCCCGCCCGCGGTGACGGCCAGCGAGGCCCGGTTGATACTGCTCGGCTGATACCGGCGGTGCCGGCCCCGTACGCCCATGGGAGCCCCCATCGAAGACATCAGGAATCGCACAACTTAACGCCGGGATCATCGCACGACAAGGGGAGCAACGGGGCGCTCTTCAGCGGAACTTGACAATCCCCCGAGAGGCGGGAGCGCCGCGCGGCCGGTGGCGGGGTAGCGTCGGCACAGCCCGCACACCGAAGCACGCAGGAGCGCATATATGAGCACCAGCACGGCCCAGATCGGCGTCACCGGCCTCGCAGTCATGGGCAGCAACCTCGCCCGCAACTTCGCCCGCAACGGTTTCACCGTCGCCGTCCACAACCGCACCGCCGCCAAGACCACGGCGCTGGTGGAGGAATTCGGACACGAGGGGCACTTCGTGGCGGCCGGTTCGGCCAAGGAGTTCGTCGACGCGCTGGAGCGCCCCCGGCGCCTCGTCATCATGGTGAAGGCCGGGGAGCCGACCGATGCCGTGATCCGTGAGTTCGCCCCGCTCCTGGAGGAGGGCGACGTCATCATCGACGGCGGGAACGCCCACTTCGAGGACACCCGGCGGCGCGAGCGCGAACTGCGCGAGCAGGGGATCCACTTCGTCGGCGTGGGCATCTCGGGCGGTGAGGAGGGGGCGCTGCTCGGCCCGAGCATCATGCCCGGCGGCTCGGAGGAGTCGTACGCCTCGCTCGGACCGCTGCTGGAGAAGATCTCCGCGAAGGCCGCCGACGGCACGCCGTGCACCTCGCACATCGGTCCCGACGGGGCCGGACACTTCGTCAAGATGGTGCACAACGGCATCGAGTACGCCGACATGCAGCTGATCGGGGAGGCGTACCACCTGCTGCGCGACGTGGCCGGCTACTCCCCCGAGAAGATCGCGGAGACCTTCCGGGAGTGGAACCGGGGGCGCCTGGACTCCTACCTGATCGAGATCACGGCGGAGGTGCTGGCGCACACGGACGCCGCGACGGGCCGCCCCTTCGTGGACATCGTCGCGGACGCCGCCGAGCAGAAGGGCACCGGCCGCTGGACGGTGCAGATCGCCCTCGACCTCGGGGTCCCGGTGTCGGGGATCGCGGAGGCGGTCTTCGCCCGCTCGGTGTCCGGGCACGCGGACCTGCGCAAGGCCGCCCGCGGGCTCGCGGGGCCGACGGCGGCGGCCCTGGAGCCGGGGGACGCCGACGCCTTCGCGGCCCAGGTGGAGGAGGCCCTGTACGCGTCGAAGATCGTCTCCTACACGCAGGGCTTCCACCAGATCCGGGCCGGCAGCGAGGAGTACGGCTGGGACGTGGACCTGGGCGCGGTGGCCTCGCTGTGGCGCGGCGGCTGCATCATCCGCGCGGCCTTCCTCGACCGGATCCGCGCCGCCTACGACGCCCGCCCCGACCTCCCCGGCCTGCTGTCCGACGAGCGGTTCGCGGAGGAGATCGGGGCGGCGCAGGACGGCTGGCGCTCCGTGGTGGCGACGGCCGTGCGCGAGGGCATTCCGGTTCCCGCGTTCGCGGCGTCCCTGTCCTACTACGACGCGCTGCGCGCGGAGCGGCTGCCGGCGGCCCTCACGCAGGGGCAGCGGGACTTCTTCGGCGCCCACACCTACCGGCGGACGGACCGCGAGGGGTCCTTCCACACGCTCTGGAGCGGGGACCGCTCCGAGGTCGGCACCGACTGACGCCGCCGCTCAGCTCCAGGGCCCGGGCTGCGGGATCGGCGCGGGCCCCGGGGGCGGAGGCACCGGATCCGGCTCGGGGACCGGGCCGGGCACGGGCGGTACGGGGCGCGGCACGGGCTCCGGGTCCGGGAACGGGCCGGGCGCCGGGGTCGGATCGGGCTCCGGGGACGGGGGCTGGGTCTCATCGATTTTTCGCACCATACGGCGCATTTTCCCGCGAATCCCTCAGGTATGCGCCTGTGCCGCGGCCGTCGGTGGCGGGCCCGGACCAGCGGGCCGCGCCCGGCTCAGCCCAGGTCCAGTCCGGCGGCGAATCCCGTGTCCGGGGCGGCCAGCACCGGGACGCGCGTGGTCACCAGCCGCGCGGCGCCCGCCATGGAGACCTGCGCCAGCACGATGACGTCCGCACCGGTGGCCGCGTCCGCCTCCCGGGCCACCAGGGCATGGCAGCCGGCCGCGTCCCCCGCGGCGAAGCGCTCCCAGGCGCCGGGGACCAGCCGCGTACGGATCCCCGCGGGCCGCACCCCGGCCGCCAGGGCCTCCTCCGCGAGGAGGTCCAGGGTCGGGGCGAGCGTGGACGCGAGGGCCGCCAGTACGAGGATCCGCCCGCCGGAGCGCACCGCGGCGGCGGCCATCGGCCGGTCCACGCGCAGCACCGGGACACCGAGGGCCGGGGCCAGGGATTCCGCGACCGCGCCGAGGGTCGAGCAGGTCACGAGGACCGGGGAGCCGCAGCCCGCCAGCAGCTCCCGTACGGCCGGAGCCACGGCGTCCGGGCCCTCCGTACGGGCCCGGTCCAGCAGCTCCGGCGCCACGAGGTGCCGCAGCACCGCGCCCGGCCGGTCCCGGTCGCGCAGCGCGTCGAAGACCGGGACATGGGCGGGCGAGGTGTGCAGCAGGGTGAGCACGGGCTCGGTCACGTCACCGCGATCCGGAGTGGGCGGCCCGCTGCGCCTCGGCCGCCGCGACGAGCTCCTCGGGTGCCGGGGGCGCCTCGTCGGGGTGCTTGGCGGCCCAGCTCGCGGCGTAGGGGCAGAGCGGCACGACGGGCACGCCCTCGGCGGCGGCGATCCCGTAGAAGGTCCGCACCAGCCCGCCGGCGATGCCGCGTCCCTCGTGCCCCGGCTCGACGACGGTGTGCACCGCGACGAGCGCGTGGGGCTCCTGGTCGAGCACGAAGTAGGCGATGTACCCGACCGCCGTGCCGCCTTCGAGGGCGAGCAGCCGCCGGTCCTCGCGCCGGTCCTCGTAGCGGACCGGCTCGCCCTGACTCTCCGTCATGTCCTGTGCTCCTATCGGGCGGCCACGGCGAACGGGCCGCGCTCCTGGTCCGTCCCGGGCACCGGGGCGGAGGGGTCGGCGCCGAGCTCGACGATCCGGTTGTCCGCGTCGACGTGCACCACGCGCGGCGTGAGCGCCCGGGCCTCGGCATCCTCGACCTGCGCGTAGCTGATGAGGATGACGAGGTCCCCGGGGTGCACGAGGTGCGCGGCGGCGCCGTTGATCCCGATCACTCCGGACCCGCGCTCCCCCTCGATGACGTACGTCTCCAGGCGCGCCCCGTTGGTGATGTCGACGATGTGCACGAGCTCCCCGGGGAGCAGGTCGGCGGCGTCGAGCAGATCGGCGTCGACGGTCACGGACCCGACGTAGTGCAGATCGGCCTGGGTGACGGTGGCCCGGTGAATCTTTGACTTGAACATGGTGCGAAGCATCGAGATACTCCTGAATGTAGGCTCCCTGCCTGCGTTTTTGCAGGTCAAGTGCTATTTGGCTCATCCTATAACGAGACGTCTGCCGGGGCGGCATTCCCCGGCTTTTCCTCGGCGGGTACTGGCCACCCGCCGACTTTCCTCCCCAAGATGCAGAAGGTGCGCAGGCGTGCCTAGCGTGGAAGGAGGAAGACCGCGCCTCAGCGCGGTCGAGGACCGCGGAACGCGGTCGTATCCCTCGCGGCGGTATCGCACAGCGGCACTGTGCGGCGGAGCGGCGTGATGGGCAGGCCCATCGACCCGGGCGTCAGAGCGAAGACCCGCCCGTATGCCCTCACACCCAGGCTCCCCGATCACGCGAGAACGGCACCAGTGGCCGCCTCGGAGAGGCGGCGGAGCGAGAAGGGCGCGAAACCATGCAAGCACTCGGAATGAAGCGACTGTTCGCGGCATCCGCGATCGCGGTCCTGATGGCCGGAGGGGCCGCCGTGGGTGCGGCCGGTACCGCATCGGCCGCGGTCCCGACGCACGCGACCACCTATGTGACCGGCGGCGGCTGGGACGACGACAACCACCACGGCTGGTACGACGACGATGACGACTGGGGCGGCTACGGCGGATACGGCGGCTGGGGCGGCCACGACGACTGCTGAACGGGCACAGGCCCCGTCGCGGGTCCTCCGCGACGGGGCCGACGCACGTGTGCGCGGCGCGCCGTACCGCTGAGCCGAGGGCTCAGTGGGGGCGCTCCTCGGCTGCCGTGGAGGGCGGCTGGATGCTGTCGCCCCGGTTGTTGGCGGCGAGGCTGGCGGCCAGGGCGGCGAAGTCCCGTATGACGCCGAACCTCCCCTTGTCCGCCGGCAGCAGGCCGCGGGCGGGGCTGTCCTCGGCCATCTGCGCGGCGAACAGCGCCTTGTAGGCGTTGTAGACCTTGGCGGTGTTGGCCGGTTCCTTGGCCGCGTTCACCCGGTAGTCGCTGGTGATCGCGATGGAGGCCAGGTCCATCAGATAGCAGTCGATCAGGTCCGTGACGTCCTGGGTCTTGGCCCCCGGCACCTGGGCCTGCGCGAACACGGCCATCATCTCCGCCATCTTCAGCACGATGTCCCGGTAGATCCCGTGCCGCGTGCTGCTGGTGAACGCCGCCATGATGTGGTCGGCCTGCCCCGCGCCGTCGGTGTTCATCATCCGCGGCGTCTTGAGGTCCCCCAGCCCGGGAACGGGCAGCGGAACGCCCTGGAACATCTCCTCCTCGCCGGGGATGTCCGGGTTCCGGGAGGCGAGGGGGTGCAGGCCGATCTCGTGGGCCAGCATGCCCATGATGTAACCGATGTCGTACTTCTCGAAGTAGTAGCTGGCCAGGTTGATCTGCACACCCTCGTCGCCCCGGTCGCGTACGTCGGCCGGGGTCTCGGTGGTGCGCACGTGCAGGGTGATACGGACGGGGCGCTCACCGACGTACGCCTTGATCGTCGGGTGGTCCCTGAGCAGCTCGATGATCTGGACGGCCTTCGCCCGGTACCGCTCGTTCGACCGCTTGAGATTGGTGAACTCGAAGTTCTCCATCACGAAGGGCCCGGTGGGGGGCGTCGCGTCCGGTTCCTGCGGCATGCGCGCCGGGACCTCGGTGGAGGCGGTGCCGTCGGTGGCGTGGCTGCCGCCGGTGCTGTCGGCGCCGGCCTGCGGTCGCGGCAGGGACACCGGATCCACCCAGACGGACGTCCGCAGGACCGGCTCGGCGCCGGTACGCGTCGCGTCCCAGGTCCGCTCCTCGTCCTGCCCGCCGGAATCGGGCTGCGGGTGTACGTCCCCGATCAGCGCACCCAGCAGGGCCAGATGCCTGCCCCGAAGACCCGCGGGGGTGAGCGAGGCGTCCTCGGGCCGGGCCCGCAGATCACCGAGGAGGCTGCCGGGGATGTGCGGGCGGTGCGGAGCGTCGGCGTCGCGGTACTCGTCCCGCAGTCCGAGCTGATGGGTCAGCTCGTGCGCCATCTCCACCGGGTCGGCGTCCGCCCACCACGTGTACTGGTCCATCGCCCGGTCGCGCCCCGTCAGGTCCACCGTCAGGTGCGGGAATGCGGCGGGGTCGACGAGCTCGACGGTGACGTGCAGCAGGTCGCCGTTGGGCAGCCGGTGGCCGGGGGCGTTGAGGACTGCGCCGACGCCCTCCTTGAGCCGCTCGAAGGCGAGCGCGGACTGTTCGCCGGTGCCGCGCATCGCGATGCGGACGGTGAGGTCGGTGACCGGATCGCCGTCGTAGGTGAACCGCCGGGCGTCGAAGCCCGAGCGCACCACGAAGCGGGGGCGGCTGTCCCGGGGGCGCCTCGGCCCCGGTGAGCCGGCCGTGCCGGTCCGCGGTCCGGCGTCGGTGCCGGTCTCGGCGCCGGTCTCGGGGAGCCGGGGGCCTTCTTCGCCGCTCACACCGCTGTTCTGTGCCGCGCTGCTCTGTGCCGCGCTGTTCTGCGCAGCGGGGGCGGTCTGGATGCTGTCGCCCTGGTTGTTGAAGGTGAAGCTCGCGCCCAGGCCGATGAAGTTGTTGGTGACGTTGTACCAGCTCTTGTCCGCCGGCAGGAGCGGCCGGACCGGGCTGTTCTGGTCCAGCCGCGCGGCGAACTGCTCCTTGTAGGCGTTGTAGACCCGCGCCGTGTAGCGGGGTTCCCAGGCGGCGTCCTTGCGCCGGTCGTTGGTGAGCGCGATCGTGGCCAGGTCCATCAGGTAGGTGTCGATCAGGTCCGTGACGTCCTTGGCCCTCGCGCCGTCCTCACCCGCTTGCGCCTCCTCCGCCAGTACCTCGGCCATCTTGGCGACGATGTCGCGGTAGATGCCGTGGCGGATGGTGTGGGGGAAGGCGGCCATGATGTGGTCGGCCTGACCGGCGTCCAGCGTGTTCATGAAACGCGGATTCTTCAAGGTCTCCAGACCCGGCACCTGCAGGGGCATGCCCGCGTACAGGTCCTCCTCCTCCGGGATCTTCGTGTTCTTGGAGGCGAGAGGGTGCAGGCCGATCTCATGGGCCAGCATGCCCATGATGTAGCCCATGTCGTACTTCTCGAAGTAGTAACTGGCCAGATTGATCTCCACGCCCTGATCACCGAGGTCGCGGACATCGGCCGGGGTCTGCGTCGTGCGCACGTGCAGGGTGATCCGGACCGGACGGCCGCCGATGTAGTCGCGGATCGTGTCGTGCTTCCTGAGCAGCTCGATGATGCGGACCGCCCTGTCGCGGTACGCCCCGTTCGTGTGCTTGAGGTTGGTGAACTCGAAGTTCCCCGACTTGAAGGGGGTGAGTACCTGCTCCGCTGCCGCGGGTGCGGTGTCGGGGGTGGGGTTTCCGTCAGCCTGGGGAAGCCGGGGGCGGGCCTCGCCGTCATTGCCGGGTGCGGGGGTCGGGGCGGCGGCGGGCCGCTGGATGCTGTCGCCGCTGTTATAGGTACCGACATTGCTGGCCAGGCGCGTGAAGTCTCCCAGGACACCGAACCGGCTCTTGTCCGAGGGCAGCAGCGCACGGACCGGACTGTTCTGGGGCAGGTGCTCAGCGAGTTGGCTCTTGTAGGCGTTGTAGGACCGTGCTGTATAGGCCGGGTCCAGGACCGCCTTGCCACGGTGATCGTTGGTGACCGCGATGGAAGCGAGATCCATCAGGTAGGTGTCGATCAGGTCCGTGACGTCCTTCGCCTTCGCGCCCGCCACGTTCACACGTGCGTGCCGGGCCATAACCTCGGCCATCTCGACGACGATGTCGCGATAGATGCCGTGGCGGATGGTGTGCGGGAACGCCGCCATGACGTGGTCGGCCTGGCCCGCATCCAAGGTGTTCATGAAACGCGGGTTCTTCAAGGTCTCCAGGCCCGGAACGGGCAGCGGCGTCCTCGCGTAAAGGTCTTCTTCCTCCGGGATCTTGGTGTTCTGGGAAGCCAGGGGATGCAGGCCGATCTCATGAGCCAGCATGCCCATGATGTAACCCGTCTCGTACTTCTCGAAGTAGTAACTGGCCAGGTTGATCTGCACACCCTGATCGCCGAGATCCCGGACATCGGCCGGCGTCTCCGTGGTCCGCACGTGCAGGGTGATGCGGACGGGACGGCCGGCCACGTACTGCTTGATGGTGGGGTGCTCGTCCAGCAGCTCGATGATCCGGACTGCCTTGTCGAGGTACTTGTCCGTCTGGTTCAGGTTGGTGAACTCGAAGTCCCCCAGCTTGAACGGACGCAGGACAGGCTGGGCCGGGGTGGGTGTCGTGTCGGCGGTGTTGTTGTCGGCCTGAGGAAGCCGCGGGCGCGCCTCGTCAGCGCTTCCGGGCGCCGGAGTCGGGGCGACGGCGGGCCGCTGGATGCTATCGCCGCTGTTATAGGTACCGACGTTGCTGGCGAGTCGCGTGAAGTCCCCCAGGACACCGAACCGGCTCTTGTCCGAGGGCAACAGGGCACGGACCGGGCTGGTCTGGGGCAGATGCTCAGCCAGCTGATTCTTGTAGGCGTTGTACGCCCGTGCCGTGTAGGCCGGGTCCAGGACCGCCTTGCCACGGTGGTCGTTGGTGACCGCGATGGAAGCGAGATCCATCAAGTACGTGTCGATCAGATCCGTGACGTCCTTGGCCTTGGCACCCGCCACGTTCACACGTGCATGCCGGGCCATAACCTCGGCCATCTCGACGACGATGTCCCGATAGATCCCATGGCGGATGGTGTGCGGGAAGGCAGCCATGATGTGGTCGGCCTGGCCCGCGTCCAGCGTGTTCATGAAACGCGGATTCTTCAAGGTCTCCAAGCCCGGAACGGGCAGCGGCATCCTCGCGTAAAGGTCCTCTTCCTCCGGGATCTTCGTGTTCTTGGAGGCGAGAGGGTGCAGGCCGATCTCATGGGCCAGCATGCCCATGATGTAACCCATGTCGTACTTCTCGAAGTAATAACTGGCCAGGTTGATCTGCACGCCCTCGTCGCCTAGGTCCCGGACGTCGGCCGGCGTCTCGGTCGTACGGACGTGCAGGGTGATGCGGACGGGGCGGCCGCCGACGTACTGCTTGATGGTGGGGTGCTCGTCCAGCAGTCCAATGATCCGGACCGCCCTGTCGATGTACTTCTCCGTCTGGTTCAGGTTGGTGAACTCGAAGTCCCCCAGCTTGAACGGACGCAAAGCAGGCGCCTGGTCCTGATCTTGGTCCTGCTGCATGTGGGCCGGGATCTCGGTGGCTGTCGTGCTGTCTGCGGGCCGGGGCAGGGAGACCGGGTCGACCCACACGGCTTCGCGGAGTTCCTTGGCGGCAGTATCCCGGGCCTGCGCCCAAGTGCCGTCGTCGTCCTGCTGGGACGCCGGGGTGACATCCCCGATGAGCGCGCCGAGCAGGGCCAGATGCCGGTCGCGAAGGCCCGCAGGAGCGAGGGAACTGTCTTCGGGAGCCTCGTCCATGTCGCCCAGCAGGCTGCCGAGGATGTGGGGGCGCTGCGGGGAATCGGTGTCCCGGTACTCGTCGCGCAGGCCGAGCTGGTGGGTGAGTTCGTGCACGAACTGCACCGGCGCGGCATCGGCCCACCAGGTGACCTGGTCCATCGCCCGGTCGCGGCCCGCAAGGTCGACGGTCAGGTGCGGTGCGTCCGTGGGATCGACGAGCTCCACGGTCACGTGCAGACGGTCGCCGTTCGGCAGGTGGTGCTCCGGGGCGTTCAGGAACTCCTCCACACCCGCCTGGAGCTGGCCGAACACATGGCTGGCCTGCTCGTTCGTGCCGCGCAGCGCGATGCGGACCGTGAGGTCGGTGACCGGCTCGCCCCGGTAAGAGAACCGCCGGGCATCGAAGCCGGACCGCACCACGAACCGCGGACGGCGGTCGCGCACACCGTGCCCCGGCGACGCGGTGGGCGGGGTGATCGACGACTCGGTCCGCGGCGCCGTGCCCGTACCGGCACCGGACTCGGGAAGCCTGGGGCGAGCCTCGTCGGCGTTGCCCGCGGGCTGGTCCGGGGCCGCGGGCTGCTGGATGCTGTCGCCGCGGTTGTTGGCCGCGATGCTGGTCGCGAGCTGGGTGAAGGAGCGCGCCACACCGAACAGGGTCTTGTTCGACGGCAGGAGCGCCTGGAGAGCGGCGTTCCCCTCCAGCTGGGTGCGGAGCATCTCCTTGTAGGCGTTGTAGACCCGCGCCGTGTTGTTGGGCTCCTTGACCGCGTTGATCCGGTAGTCACCGGTGACCGCGATGGAGGCGAGATCCATCAGGTAGGTCTCGAAGAGGTCCGTGACGTCCCGGTCCTTGATCCCGCCCACGCCGACGCGTGCGCGTCGGGCGAGCGTCCTCGCCATCTCGATGACGATGTCGCGGTAGATGCGGTGCCGGATGGTGGGGGGATAGGCGGCCATGATGTGGTCGGCCTGGCCGGCCCCGTCGGTGTTCATGGTGCGCGGCGGCTTCAGGTCGGTCAGTCCCGGTACCGGCAGGGGCATCCCCCGGTACGCCTCTTCCTGCTCCGGAATGTCCGTGTTGCGGGAGGCGAGGGGGTGCAGGCCGATCTCGTGGGCGAGCATGCCCATGATGTAGCCGATGTCGTACTTCTCGAAGTAGTAGCTGGCCAGGTTGATCTGCACGCCCTCGGTGCCCCGGTCGCGTACGTCGGCCGGGGTCTCGGTGGTGCGCAGGTGCAGGGTGATGCGGACGGGGCGGCCACCCACGTACTGCTTGATGGTGGGGTGCTCGTCCAGCAGCTCGATGATCCGGACCGCCTTGTCGAGGTACTTGTCCGTCTGGTTCAGGTTGGTGAACTCGAAGTCCCCCAGCTTGAACGGACGCAGGACCGGTTCGGCCGGGGCTGCCGGGGGCGCGGGCGCCGGGTCCGGGGCCGTGGCCGTGGCCGGGTCCGGGGCCGTGGGGGCGTCCGAGCCCGTGTCGTTGCCGGACAGGGTGCTGAGCTCGCGCGCCTCCTCCTCCACGACGGCCGGGAGGCCGCTCTCCGCCGGTGACGTGGGCGGCGGAGTGACCTCCGCCGCGGGTGCCGGCGTACGGAGGGTCAGGGGGACGAAGTCGCCGCCGCGGCGGCGGAGCCGCAGGTGGGCACTGTCGGCGGAGGGCCCGGGGTAGGTGTGGGCGGTGCCGTTCTCCTCGATCAGGGTGAGGGTGGTGCCGGTCGCGGCGGCGGCCCACTCGGCCACCGCACGGTCCGCCCCCGGGCCCCACGGGGCCTGGGCCAGGTGGCGGCGCAGATGTCCCTCGCGGGCCTCCGGGCCCGGCGCGGGCGCGCCGGGCTGGGGCCGCAGGGGCGGGGGCGTGAAGAGGGAGTCGTGCTGTGCCGGGTCGCCGGGCAGGCCGTTGAGGCGCATCAGGCGGGTGGCCGGCGCCCCGGCGCGGTGGCGCAGCCGGGCCGCCTCGTGCTGTGCCAGTCCTGGCTGGTCCGCGGCATCGCGCAGGGCCGTGGAGAGGGCTCCGAAGAAGCCGTTGCCCCGGCCGGTGGGGGCGCCCTGGGTGTAGGTGGCGCCGTCGGGTGCGGTCAGGACGGCGTCGCGGTCGAGGCGGTAGCGCGGGCGGCTGCTGTCGGCGGGCGGCAGCCAGGGCGCGGTGGTGTGGCTGCGGTGCACGTACGGCCGCGCCGATCCCGGCTCGGTCGCGGGGCGCGGGCCGGCCGTGGTGGCCGGGGCCGGCAGCGCGACGGCGGACGGGGGCGGGGTGCCGGGCGGCAGCGCGGCGTGGAAGAAGCCTCCGGTGGCGAAGAGGACCGGATCGGCCACCGGGTCCACGGCGGCCGGATCGGTGCCGTGCGGGAGGAAGAGCTGGTCGCGGCCCTCACCGGTCACCACGGTGAGCGGGACGCCCAGGACCCGGGCGGCCAGTGCGGGCAGCAGGTCGGCGCCGCCGTGGTCGCCCGCGCGGCGTCCGGCCGGTGCCGGGGTGCCGTCCGCCGACTGCGTGGCGTCCTGCTGGGGCTCGCTCGCGAACGGGCGGGACAGGGCCGCGGTGGCCAGCGCCGCCCGCTGCCCGGGGCTCGGCCAGACGGTCTGCGGCAGACGGCCGAAGGCGTCGAACTCGGCCTGCTGCGCCGGGCTGAGCCGCACGCCCGCGGCGTCCAGCTCCTCCTGGGTGAAGGTGTCCTCGGCGTCCAGGGCGAGGGAGTCGAGCAGGTCCTCGTTGCCGTCCTCGCCCAGCGCCCAGGCGAGCCGGTCGCGGGCGGCGCCGATGGCCTCGGCGGTGACCGCCGGGTCGCCGGGGGCGGCCGCGAACCGGCCGGCGAGGTCGGGGCCGAGCAGCTGGGGCAGACGGCCCCGGGCATCGGCGGCGGCGAGCAGCGCGTGGAAGAACGAGGCACCGTCGTGCGGTACGTCGTGCAGCTCGCGCACGGTGGCGCCGTCCGGCGAGGTGAGGGTGCGGGGGGCGGCACCCTTCCCGGCGGTGATCTTGTACGGCGCGGGTGCCTCGGAGCGCCAGTCCGGCGCGGTGTACGCCTCGGCCGGATCCGCCACCAGGGCCGGGGGCAGCCCCCGGTGGTGGGCGGTGAGGCGGGAGGCGGCGAGGTGCAGCCGGTGGTGGTCGGCGGCGGCGGCATCGGTGCGCCGCGCCCAGCGGTGGACCTCCGCGCGGGCGGCCTGCCAGGCCACGACGGCCGGGGACACGGGCACGTCGAGGGACGGGTCCGCGGCCGGGGACGGGTTCGCGGCCGGAGCCGGGTTCACGCCCGGGTTCGCGCCCAGGTCCGCGGCAGGGTTCGCGCCCGCGTCCGCTGCCGGATTCGCAGCAGGGTTCGCGCCCGGATTCGCCGCCCCGGCCGGGTGTTCGTCGCCGAAGGCGACCTGTTCCTCGGCACTCAGGTCGAGCCACGCCTCCCGGGACCGCGCCCGGGCGTCGTAGTAGCCCTTCTCGGCCGCCGCGAGGTCGGCCGCCGCCTTGGCCTGGTCGTCCCAGGCCGAGGCGGCCTCGGCGGGGAACGTGGCCTCGTCCAGCAGGCCGTAGTCGCGGGCGATGTCCTCGCGCAGCCAGACCAGGGCGGTGGTCCGCGCCTCCGCGGCGCGCGGGCCGCGCCGGGCCTTGCCGAGCGCGTGGAAGGGGCGGCTGTCCGTGATCCGGTGGTCCGCCTGCGCCACCGACAGCCAGGTCACCGGCAGTGCGAAGAGCATGCTGCGCTCGGTGACGACCTTGAGGTGGGTGCCGAGGGTGGTGTCGGCGGTGCCCTTGAGCGCGGTGCCGTCGTTCGCGCCGCCGATCGGGACGGTGGCGCCCGGGTTGATGACACCCGCGTTGCTGTTGCCCGCCAGCGGAGCGGTGCCCACCGCGCCCTCGACGTTGTCGGCGGTGCCGGCCTCCAGCGCGTCGGAGGTCTTCGCCCGCTGCATGGCCTCCATGCGCGGCTTGTTCTCGACGGCCAGCAGCCGGGCGCCGCCGCGGTGCATCTTCGCGTAGAGCCGCGAGTCGGCGGTGTGGAACTGGCCGAAGAGGTGCGCGGATGCCTGGGTGGGCAGCGCGGAGCCCCGCGCGCCGAGTGCCTCGCGGAAACCGGAGGTCAGGCCGACCTGCGTGGTGGCCTCCTGCTGGGCCTGGGCGGGGGCGGTGCCGAGACCGGTGAGCGGGGTGCGGCGGGCGGCGCGTACGCGTGCGGCCAGGCCCTTGCCGGTGTGCCGGGTGCCGAGGTCGGCGTCGCCGGTGCCGTCGGCGCGGGCGGTGGCGAGGGTCAGGGCGTCCTGCACGTTGGCGGCGCCGCGGATGTCCACGGCGAGGATCCCGGAGCCGATCCGGTCGTCGAAGGGCAGGACGTCCGGGTCGGCCGGACCGGTGCCGTCCGCAGTGGAGCCGCGCCAGGCGTCGATGCCCTCCGGGCGGGCCTGGGCCGCGGTCAGGATCCGTACCGCGCGCTCGGGTTCGGGTACGTCCTGCTCGGTGAGCGCCCCGTCGGCACCCGCGCCGTCCGGGGTGAGCAGGCTGGCCGGCAGCATCTCGTGGAGGCTTCCGACGGGGACGGCGGTGGCGCCGGGGGCGAGCGGGGCGCCGGTCGCGTCCGTCATCGTGACGGTCAGGGTGTAGTGGGTGACGATCTCGGCGTGCGCCTGGGTGGTGGCGATGTTCGGCATGGCGGTGGTACCGGCGGTCCGCGTACGGGTACTGGACCGCTGCTTGGCGGCGGTGCCCTGGAGCGAGGGGTTGGCGAGGAGGACACCGCTGTCCGCCGCACGCTGGCCGGCGGCGAGCGTCACGTCGGAGCCGCGGTCCTCGGTGGCGGCTTCGGCGTCGTCGCGGGCGGTGGTGCGGTAGTCCTCCAGCTCGAAGCCGGTGCGCAGCCGGTCGACGGTGGTGACGACCGGGGTGAGCTGGAAACGGAGCTGCCCGGGGCTGCCGCCGACCGGCAGCCGGAAGGGGCTGGCCCAGGAGCGGTAGCGCACCGGCAGGGTCATCCCGTCGGTGGTCAGCTCGTGCAGGTTGGCCCGGAGGAAGTCCGGGGAGAGCCGCTGGAGGACCTGCTCGCGGTCGTGCGAGGGCACCCCGATCCGCTCCAGGTCGGCCAGCAGCCGGGGCGCGGCGCGGCTCGCGTCGAGCCGGCCGCTGGGGTGGGTGGGGAAGCGCCGTCCGCGCAGGAAGGCGGGCACGCGGTAGCCGCCGCCCAGGTTGCGCGGGGTGGTGGTGCTCAGGCCGTCCGGGGCGAGTCCGGCCTCGATGACGTCCTGCATCGGCAGGTGGAACATCACCGCGTCACGGATGCGCTGGAGCGCGGCGGCGGCCCGGCGGGGTGCGAGGCCGCGGCCCATCTTCTCGGAGAGCCGGCCGGCGGAGGAGCTGATCCGCTGTCCGGCCCGGGTGCCCACCGTGCCCATGGCGGCGGTCCAGCGGTCCCGCACCGCGATGGTCTCCGCGGCGTCGGCGACCACGAGGTACATGCGGCCGGCGTAGGCGAGGGTGGTGTTGCGTCCCCGGGTGAGGGTCTGCGCGACGCCGCTGCCCTTGCCCCGCGCGTACTGCAGGGCGGTCGCGTACGAGCCGGCCACCGCGGGCTGTCCCGGAGCCTGTTGCAGCGGTGTGTCGGCGCCCTGGAGGCCCAGGGTGGTCCGCGAGACGGTGCTCGCGCTGCCGGTGACGCGGTGCTCGTTGCCGATGGTGGCTTCGAGGCTGGCGGGTTTCGGGTCGCTCGCGACCCGGAAATTGTGCAGCTCGCCGCGGATGGCCGCCTTGAGGTAGTGGGTACGGAAGGGTCCCGCGCCGCTCAGTCCGGTGATGCGCGAGCCGAACGGGCCGAGGTACTGGCCGAGTTGGCTCGCCACGCTGAGGTTGGCCATGGCCCGGCGCAGCGCGGTGCGCACCGGGGCGCCGGGCGCGCTGACGTGCCAGGAGGTGCCGGACGCGCGGTCGGCGGTGTCCTGCATGAGCCGCTGGCGCTGCGGGCCGCCCTCGGTGCTGAGCACCACGTGCGGGGCGCTCAGCAGCTTGCCGGTGAGCTGCCGGTCGGGTGAGTCCGCCCTCGGCAGCGGGCGGGTGCCGTCGAGGAGCTGGTCCGCCTCGGTGGCGGAGAGCTGCTGCGGTGCGGGCGCCGCCGCGGGCGCGGGCCCGGCGGGCGGCGGG
>NZ_JBEYVX010000059.1:0-38670 GCF_040644195.1 Streptomyces sp. NPDC047014
ACCCCCCCCCGCACCACCCCCCTCTTGCCCGCCCGCCCCCTGTTCGGTTCTGGGCCTAAGTGGGTGTTTGTCGCTCCGCCCCGCCGGCCCCCCCGGGGCCGACCTGGGGCGGAGGGGGCGTCAGCGGGCGGCGGCGGCCCGGCGCTGGAGTACGTATCCGGTCACCGCGAGGGCGACGGTGAGCCCGCCCGTGAAGATCACCTGCACCCGGGTGTCCTCGCCGAGCGCCATCAGCACCAGCACCCCGGCGACCCCGGCCAGCGCCAGCCACGTCAGGTACGGGAAGCCCCACATCCGGACGACCAGCTTCGAGGGGTCCTCGCGCTCCAGCCGGCGGCGCAGCACGAACTGCGAGACGGCGATGAAGCCCCAGACGACGAGGATGACCCCGCCGACCATGTTCAGCAGCCAGGCGAACAGGGTGTCCGGGTACCAGTACGAGAGCAGCACGGTGACGAAACCGAAGCCGGAGGAGGCGAGCACCGCGCGGCGCGGCACGCGGCCGGTGACCTTGCCGAGTGCCTTCGGGCCCTGGCCGCGGGAGACGAGGGAGTAGGCCATGCGCGAGGAGCCGTAGATATTGGCGTTCATCGCGGAGAGCAGGGCGATCAGGATGACCACGTTCATGATCTGTCCGGCGGCCGGGATGCCCAGGTGGTCCAGGGTGGCGGCGTAGGGGCCGGTCTCCGCGACCGCCGGGTCGTTCCACGGCAGCAGGGTGACGATGACCAGCATCGAGCCGACGTAGACGATCGCGATCCGCCACATGGTGGTGCGCACGGCCCGCGCCACGCCCTTGACCGGGTCCTCCGACTCGGCCGCCGCGATGGTGACCGTCTCCAGACCGCCGTACGCCACCACCGAGGCCAGCAGCCCGACGAGCAGGCCGTCCACCCCGTTCGGCAGGAAGCCGCCGTCGTGCAGCAGGTTGGCCGCACCGGGGGCGGAGGTGCCGGGCAGCAGGCCGAGGACGGCCAGGACGCCGAGGCCCAGGAAGAGCGTGATGGCGCCGATTTTGAGCGCGGCGAACCAGAACTCGAACTCGCCGAAGTTCGAGACGGCGGCCAGGTTCGAGCCGCAGAACAGCGCCATGAAGACGAGCACCCACATCCAGGAGGGAGTGCCCGGGAACCAGCTCGTCATGATGTGCGCCGCGCCGATGGCCTCGATGGCCACGCCCACGCAGAGCAGGGTCCAGAACATCCAGCCGGCGGTGAACCCGGCCCAGGGGCCGATCGCCCGCTCGGCGTGGACCGAGAAGGAGCCGGAGGCGGGGTTGGCGGCGGACATCTCGCCGAGCATCCGCATCACGAACATGACCAGCAGGCCGGAGGCGGCGTAGGCCAGCACGATCGAGGGGCCCGCGGCGGCGATGCCGGCGCCGGAGCCGACGAAGAGTCCGGCGCCGATGACGCCGCCGAGGGCGATCATCGAGAGGTGCCGCTGCTTCAAGCCGTTGCCGAGCGGGGATCCGCCCCCGGTCGCGGGCGGCTCGGGCGGGGCGAGGGTACTGCTGTGACTCATGGGGTGTGCGCCTGTCCGGTCGGTGCGGGGTGGGAGCAAGGCCCCATACTGCCCAGCGTCCGATCGGCGGACGTTTCGCGTCCGATATCCGGACACCCGCTTCACGGATCGTGATCGCGGCCGCACGTGGCGGGAAAGGCCGAGGGCCCCCGTGCCGCAGCACGAGGGCCCTCTCTGCCGTCGGGGATCAGGCCCGGCGGGCCCGCAGTTCGCGGATCCCCGCCACCGCGAGGACCAGCAGGGCCGCCCCCGTGGACCACAGCAGCTGCGGCCGCGCCGCGTCGTCGAACAGCATCAGCACCAGCACCGCCGCCATCCCGGCGAGCGCCGCCCACGTCGCGTACGGGAACAGCCACATCGGCAGCACCAGCCGCTCGGGCATCTCCCGCTCCAGCCGGCGCCGCAGTCTCAGCTCCGAGACCGCGATCAGCGCCCAGACGAACAGCAGCACCGCGCCGACCGCGTTGAGCATGTAGAGGAAGATCGTGTCCGGCCACAGCAGGTTGAGCACCACCGAGACGAAGCCGAAGGCCACCGAGGCGAACACCGCCCGGCGCGGCACCCCGCCGCCGGAGACCTTGAGCAGGGCCTTCGGGGCCTCCTCCCGTTCCGCCAGCGAGAAGATCATGCGCGAGGAGCCGTAGAGGTTCGCGTTCAGCGCCGACAGCAGGGCCACGAACACCACGATGTTCATGATCTGGCCGGCCCCCGGGATGCCGATGGAGTCGAGGACGGCGACGTACGGGCTCTGCCCCGGCTCCAGCGAGTCCCACGGCAGCAGGGTGACGATGACCAGCATCGAGCCGACGTAGAAGAAGAGGATGCGCCACACCGCGCTGCGTACCGCGCGGGAGACGGAGCGGGCCGGGTCGTCGGACTCGGCGGCGGCGATGGTGACGACCTCCAGGCCGCCGAAGGCGAAGATGACGGCGAGCATGCCCGCGACCACCCCGCCGATGCCGGCCGGGAAGAAGCCGCCCTGGCCGGTGAGGTTGGCCAGGCCCACCGGGTCGGTGTCGGGGAGCAGGCCGAAGATCGCGAGGGTGCCCAGCACCAGGAAGAGGACGATCGCGCCCACCTTGAGGGCGGCGAACCAGAACTCGAACTCGCCGAAGTTCTTCACGGCGGCCAGGTTGCTCACGGTGAAGACCACCATGAACAGCAGCACCCAGACCCACTGGTCCACCGCGGGCACCCAGCCGTTGGCGATCTTCGCCGCGCCGGTGGCCTCCACGGCCAGCACCACGACCAGCAGGAACCAGTACAGCCAGCCCGCCGAGAAGCCGGCCCAGCGCCCCAGTGCCTTCTCCGCGTACACGGAGAAGGAGCCGGAGGCGGGCATCGCGGCCGACATCTCGCCGAGCGCGCGCATCACCAGCATCGCGAGGACGCCGGCCAGCAGGTAGGAGCAGATGATCGCGGGGCCGGCGATGCCGATGCCGGCGCCGGAGCCGACGAAGAGGCCGGCGCCGATCACGCCGCCGAGGCCCAGCATGGTCAGGTGGCGCTGCTTGAGGCTGTGGCTGAGGGGTTCCGCGGGCAGGTCGCCCGTGGGGGAGGGTGCTTCTTCCGGACGCTCACGCATGAAGGGTGCTCGTACTCTCGTTCGGCCCAGCGGTGGTGGGGGCTCCGCATCAGGATTGGCGGGATCCAACAGTCTCACTGAGCGGCGGTCGTCCGTGCAAAACGGACGTGATGTCTGATGTTCCTCGTGACGAGGATCACGCCGGCCCGGGTGCTGAGGGCAGGCTTTGTGAAATCCCCACCAAGGCGGTGAGCGGGGCTTTGTCCCTGGTGACGGTGGGGCCGCGGGCCGCCGCGCACTAGCGTCGGTGATCGTTCCCACCACCCCGACCCGTGGAGCCTCCCGATGAGCACTGCCTCCGTCACCTTCCGGCCCGGCGCCGTCCTCGCCGACCTGCTGCCCGCGAGCCGGGCCCGCGACATCGCGCTCGTCGTCGGCGGCGCCGCGCTCACCGGCCTGGCCGCGCAGATATCGGTCCCCGTGCCCGGCTCCCCGGTGCCCGTGACCGGCCAGACCTTCGCCGCGCTGCTCGTCGGTACGGCCTTCGGCGCCCGCCGTGGCTTCCTGGCCCTGGCGCTGTACACCCTCGCGGGCGCGGCCGGGATGCCGTGGTTCGCGGGCGGGACCTCCGGCGCGGGCGGCGCCTCCTTCGGGTACGTGCTCGGCATGCTGCTCGCCGCGACCCTGCTCGGCGCCCTCGCGCGGCGCGGCGGCGACCGCTCCGTGCCGCGGACCGCGGCGCTGATGGCGCTGGGTTCTGCCGTGATCTACGCGGTGGGCGTCCCGTACCTGATGGCCGCCACCGGGATGTCCCTCGGCGCTGCCCTGACGGCGGGTGTGGTGCCCTTCCTGATCGGCGACGCCCTCAAGGCCGCGCTGGCCATGGGCGCCCTGCCGGCCGCCTGGAAGCTCCTCGGCCGCCGCGGCTGAACGCACCGCCGCGGCCGATCGGAGCCCGCGAAAGCGCCGGAGCCCGGCCCGCCCCCGAGGGGCGGGCCGGGCTCCGGCGTCCGTACCCGTGCGATCAGCCCTGCAGGGCCTTCTTGCGGCGGAAGTCCAGCACCAGGCCGACGACCACGACGAGGCCGGCGACCAGCGTGGAGAGGGTGACCACCTCGCGGTTGGCGTCGTCCACGAACATGTAGCCGATCACGAACATGATCAGGGCGGCGGTGGCCCAGGTGAGCCACGGGAACAGCCACATCTTCACGGTCAGCTTCTCCGGGGCCTCGCGGACCAGGATCCCGCGCATCCGCAGCTGGGTGAAGCAGATGACCAGCCAGACGAAGAGCGCGATGGCACCCGAGGAGTTCAGCAGGAAGTTGAAGACCGTGTCCTTGAAGGCGTAGTTGAAGTAGACGGCGACGAAGCCGAAGACCGTGGAGCCGAGGATCGCGGCGACCGGCACACCCCTCTTGTTGACCTTGGCGAACGCCTTGGGCGCGTCGCCGCGCTCACCGAGCGAGAAGGCCATGCGGGAGGCGGTGTAGAGGCCCGAGTTCAGGCAGGAGAGCACGGCGGTCAGGACGATGACCTCCATGATCGTGCCGGCGTGCGCGATGCCGATCGAGTCGAGGGCGGCGACGTACGAGCCCTTCTCGGTGATCGACTTGTCGTTCCAGGGGAGCAGCGTCAGCACGACGAAGATCGAGCCGAGGTAGAAGACGCCGATCCGCCAGATGACGGAGTTGGTGGCCTGGGTGACGGCCTTGCGGGGGTTCTCCGACTCGCCGGCGGCGAGGGTGACGATCTCGCTGCCCATGAAGGAGAAGACGACCATCAGCACACCGGTGAGGACGGCGCCGTACCCGTTGGGGAAGAAGCCGCCGGCGTCGGTGAGGTGCGCGAAGCCCGCGCCCGGGTTGTCGGAGCCCGGCAGCACACCGAAGACGGCCAGCAGGCCGATGATCACGAAGGCGCCGATGGCGACGACCTTGATGCCCGCGAACCAGAACTCGAACTCACCGTAGGAGGCGACCGAGCCGAGGTTCGTGATGGTCAGGACCGCCATCACGATCAGCGCCCAGGCCCACTGCGGGACGGCCGGGATCCAGTTCTCCAGGATGGCGGCACCGGCGGTGGCCTCCACGGCCAGCACGACGACCCAGAAGAACCAGTAGAGCCAGCCGATGGAGAAGCCGGCCCAGCGGCCGAGCGCGCGGTCGGCGTAGGCGGAGAAGGAGCCCGAGTTCGGGCTGGCGGCCGCCATCTCGCCGAGCATCCGCATCACGAAGACCACCATGGCGCCGACGAGGGCGTAGGAGATCAGGATGGCGGGACCGGCCTTGGCGATGCCGCCACCGGAGCCGACGAAGAGACCGGCGCCGATGACGCCGCCAATGGCGATCATGGACAGGTGGCGGTTCTTGAGACCGGCCTTCAGACCGTCGGAAGGCAGACCGGCACCGGGGTTACCGGTGGGGTCGCCTTCCTTCTGGAGGGTCGTCGTGGAGCTCATGGACGGATCCTTAGGTTCTCGGGTTGCGAGCCCCGGCATTCAAACCTGAGATGAACGCAGGACGGAAGACCTCAATCCGTATCGTTGCCTTCGGACGAACGTCCAGGACCGAGGCCCTTCCCGTGTCCCATCTGCGTTCTTTGGGTTTACTTGAGCTTTAGAAGTGACTTACGCGACACCCGCTGCGGGCCGGCGGGGCCTCTCGTGCCACACTCGACGCATGCGCGTGTACCTCGGATCCGACCATGCCGGCTTTGAGCTCAAGAACCACCTCGTGGACTGGCTCAAGAACAACGGCCACGAGCCCGTCGACTGTGGCCCCCACATCTACGACGCCGTGGACGACTACCCGCCCTTCTGCCTCCGCGCCGCGGAGCGGACCGCCGCCGACGAGGGCAGCCTCGGCATCGTGATCGGCGGCTCCGGCAACGGCGAGCAGATCGCCGCGAACAAGGTCAAGGGCGTCCGCGCCATCCTGGCCTGGAGCGTCCAGACCGCCCAGCTCGGCCGTGAGCACAACAACGCCAACGTCATCTCCGTCGGCGGCCGCATGCACACGCAGGACGAGGCCGTCAGCTTCATCGAGGCGTTCCTGGCGACCCCGTATTCCGACGAGGAGCGCCACACCCGCCGTATCGACATGCTCTCCGCCTACGAGCGCACCGGCGAGCTCCCCCCGATCCCGGCCCACCACCCGCAGGGCTGATCCCGCCTCCGGCCGTGCCGCTCCCCGCCGGGGGTGGCGCGGCCGTCCCATGTCACGTACCACTCCCGTTCTTCACGTACCACTCCCGTCGTTCCTCCGAGGAGTCCGCCGTGCCCGAGGGGCATACGATCCACCGCCTCGCCCAGGACCACCGCGAGAGGTTCGCCGGGCGGCCGGTGGCCGTCAGCAGCCCGCAGGGGCGCTTCGCCGAGAGCGCGGCCCTGCTCGACGGACGGACCCTGGACGGCGCCGAGGCCCACGGCAAGCACCTCTTCCTCGGATTCGCGGGGGACGAGTGGATCCACATCCACCTCGGCCTCTTCGGCAAGCTCGGCTTCGGCCCGGCCCCCGCCCCGCCCGCCACGGACACGGTCCGGCTGCGCCTGCTGAACGCGGACCACTACGCCGACCTGCGCGGCCCGACGGCCTGCGCGCTGATCGGCGAGGGCGAGAAGAAGGCGATACACGACCGGCTCGGCCCGGACCCGCTGCGGCCCGGCGACGACCCCGGCCGCGCGTGGGCCCGTATCTCCCGCTCCCGCACCACGGTCGCCGCGCTGCTCATGGACCAGAAGGTGGTCGCGGGCGTCGGCAACGTCTACCGCGCCGAGGTGCTCTTCCGGCACGGCATCGACCCGTACCGGCTGGGCAAGGACCTGCGGCGGCCGGAATGGGACGCGATGTGGGCGGACCTGGTCCTCCTGATGCGCGAGGGCGTGCGCAACAACCGCATCGACACCGTGCGCGAGGAGCACCTCCCGGAGGCGATGGGGCGTCCGCCGCGCGTGGACGACCACGGCGGGGAGGTGTACGTGTACCGGAGGGCGAACATGGCCTGCCACATCTGCGCCACCGAGATCCGCACGGCGGACCTGGCGGCGCGCAACCTCTTCTGGTGCCCGGGCTGCCAGGGGGTCTGAGGCGGGGACCGGGACGGGGCCCGGGGCACGGCGGGGGTCGTTAGGGGGCATCCCGCCCATCGCCCGCCAAGGGGCGCATCTCCAGCGCCATGCGCCCATCCCTACCAGGGCATTCCATACCACCGGGTGGGTTTTCGGACGCCCTCCGGCTTCCGGTCCGGGGGTACCCCTGCGCATTCACAGCCAGGATCGATAAGGTCCCGAAGCAATGGCCGGAGCACGTGTGGAGACCCTTACGGCCCGGATGCGCATGCTGTCGCACCGGGCCCGCACCTCCCTGCGCAAATCCGCCGTCGACTACTTCCGCGGCGACGCCTCCGACTGGCTCGCCTTCGCCGGACTCCTGCTCACCGTGCCCGCCATAGCGTGCGGCACACTCCTGCTGCCCGTCTGGTTCTCACCGGCCGCGCTCGTCCTGCCGATCGTGGCGGGCGGCCTCCTGCTGCGCCCCGCCAGCCTTCTCGCGCTGTACGCGGCCTCCGCGAGCGCGCTGATCGTCGAGGCGCTGGTCCTCGGCCCCTATACGGAGGGCCCGGCGCGCGTCACCCCGGGCACGGTCCTGGTGGTCGCCGCCTGCGGATTCTTCGGGCTGGTCATCGCGCAGTTCCGCAGCCGCGTCGGCGTCCCCTGGCGGCGCGGCGGCACGATGCTCTTCGACCTCCGCGAGCGGATCCGCGTACAGAGCAAGCTGCCCGCCCTGCCGCGCGGCTGGCACCGCGAGATGGCCCTGCGCCCGGCGGGCGGCCAGTCCTTCTCCGGCGACTTCGTCGTCGCGGCCCGCACCAACGGCGGGCGGACCCTGGAGATCGTCCTGACGGACGTCTCCGGCAAGGGCATGGAGGCCGGCTCCCGCGCCCTGCTCCTGTCCGGCGCCTTCGGCGGCCTGCTGGGCGCCCTGCCCCCGCACGGCTTCCTGCCCGCCGCGAACGGCTACCTGCTCCGCCAGGACTGGGACGAGGGCTTCGCCACCTCGATCCACCTCGTCCTGGACCTGGAGACGGGCGACTACGAACTCCTCTCGGCGGGCCACCTCCCGGCCCTCCAGCTCTCGGCGGGCACGGGCCGCTGGCAGGAGAAGTCCGGCGAGGGTCCCCTGCTCGGCGTCTACGACGGCGCGGATTTCACCCCGACCCGCGGCAACCTCCGCCCGGGCGACGTCCTGATGCTCTTCACGGACGGCCTGGTGGAAACCTCGGACCGCGACCTGAGCGAGGGCATGGACCGCCTGACGGGCGAGGCGGACCGCTACGTGGCGTCGGGCTGGGAGGGCGCGACGTGGCACCTGATCGAAAAGGTCGCGAAGGACGTCAACGACGACAGGGCCCTCTTGCTGATCCGCCGCTCCCTCTGAGGGCCACGAGTTACGGACACCCGCCGCTGCTGTCCCCCCCCCCGCTCCCTCTGCCCGGCCGAGCCCCCGCACCTGCCGGCGCTGACCAGCGGGTCTCTCCGAGGGGCCGAACCCGCACCTCCCGGTGCTGTCCCCCGCTCCCTCCGGGCTGAGGCCCCGCACCTCCCGATGCTGCCCCGTGACGGCCCTGCTGGCCTGATCCCGGCTTCGGGCGGGGCCCACGAGGCGGCCCGAGCCCGCTGTGCGATCCACAGGGCCTTCCGGATTGCGCCCTGCGACCCCTGCCAGCGCGGCCAGGCCGCACCTGCGGTGCGGCCTGCGGTCCGCACGGCCTGGCGAAGCCGGCTCAGCGGCCCCAAGCGCGCGGCCCGCAGGGCTCGCGGAGACGCGCCGTCAGCCCTGCGGTGCGTGCACCCGAGCCTGACGCCCGCCGTACCTGCGTCCCGGCGCGGCCCGCCGCTGCGACGCCAGGCCCTATGCCCCACCCCCACTAGGCCGCAGCACGGCTCCAGCGGCCCTGGGTTCGCTCCGAGCGCGTACGTAGGGGCGCTCGCTGCCCGGCTCGGCCCCACTGCGCACCCGTGCGGAACCTGCCGCGCCCGCGACGTCGGTAGGGCCCACGCGCCCGCCCGCGCTCCGCGCCTCGTCCGTGGGGCGGTGCGGGCGAGCGCCCGGCACGGGTCCCGGCCCACGGCCGGGGACGTGCCCGCCCGGGACCGCCCCCGCCCGGCGGCTACGTCTCCACCTGCGAGCAGGCGTATCGCCACGCAGGCCACGACTCCGGCTCCCTGGGCAGCCGTACCTCCCCGCCAAGAGGGGAGGTCCCGCCCCCTGCCCCCGCAGCGGCCGTATCTACGCCCGTCCCCCAGCGGCCCCCATGCGGCCACGGATCCTGGCCCCGTGACATCTGTACCGCCGGCCCACCGGGAGCTCCCGGTGGGCCCCCTTCCGCGTGGCGGCCGTACCGCCCGTGCCCCGCAGCGGCCCCTGGCGGCCACGAACCCGACACCTCAGGAACGGCCGTTACCGCCCGCGAAGCGGGAGCTCTCGGTTCCCCCCTGCCGCCGAGCGGCCGTACTGCCCCCCAGCGGCCACGCGGACCCGGCCCCGGGGCAGCCCCGTACCGCCCGCGAAGCAGGAGCTCTCGGTTCCCCCCCCGGCTGCCGAGCGGCCGTACTGCCCCCCAGCGGCCACGCGGACCCCCGCCCCGGGGCAGCCGTACCGCCCGCCATGCCGGAGCCCCCGGCTCACCCCCGCAAGCGGAGGGCCGCCCCGCAGCGGCCGGGACGGCCCCCGTACCCCGCCGCGCCCCGCGGTCACCGCAGGCCACCCGGGCCCCATTGGCCCGTCCCCGAACCCCCGCCGTCGTCCTACCGTGCCTCCATGGACCCCGCCCTCGCCGCTGACCTCGCCCGGCTTCCCGCGCTGCTCGACGCAGTCCACCGCGCCGCCGGCGAAGCGCTTGCCGCGCTGCCCGAGCGCCCCGTCGTACCGGCCGTCGTACCGCCCGCCGGAACACCCCCCACCCCCGCCCCCCTCCCCGAGCACGCCCCCGGCGCCGCCGCGGCCCTCGCCGGGTTCCGCGAGCGGTGGGAGCCGCGGTTCTCCGCCTCCGCCGGCCCCCGCTACCTCGGCTTCGTCACCGGCGGAGCCACCCCCGCCGCCCTCGCCGGCGACTGGCTCACCGCCGCCCACGACCAGAACTCCAACTCCGCCCTGGACGGCGCCGGCCAGGACCTCGAACGCGAGACCGTCACCTGGCTCCGCGACCTCTTCGGCCTCTCCGCCGCCCACACCGGCACCTTCGTCAGCGGCGCCACCATGTCCAACACCACCGGCCTCGCCATCGCCCGCGAATGGCTCGGCGAGCGCCTCGGCGTCTCCCCGGCCGAGCAGGGGGCCGCCGCCCTCGGCCCGGTCCGTGTCCTCTCCGGCGCCCCGCACTCCTCCATCGGCAAGGCCCTCTCCATGCTCGGCCTGGGCCGCGCGAGCCTGGTCACCGTCCCGACCCTGCCCGGCCGCGAGGCCGTCGACCCCGCCGCCCTCGACCGCGCCCTCGCCGACACCCCCGGCCCCGCCGTGGTCGTCGCCAACGCCGGCACCGTCAACACCGTCGACTTCGACGACCTCCCCGCCATCGCCGCCCTCCGCCCCCGCCACGACTTCTGGCTGCACACGGACGCCGCGTTCGGCGCCTTCGCCGCGCTCTCCCCTCCGTACGCCCACCTCACGGCCGGCCTCGACGCCTCCGACTCCGTCTGCGTCGACCTCCACAAATGGCTCAACGTCCCCTACGACAGCGCCGTCCAGTTCACCCGCCGCCGCGACCTCCAGGCCCGCGTCTTCCAGAACTCCGCCGCCTACCTCGGCCCCCTCGGCGACGGCCCCGGCCACCCCGACCTCGTCCACCTGACCCCCGAGAACTCCCACCGCCTGCGCGCCCTCGCCGCCTGGTTCACCCTCAGCGCCTACGGCCGCCGCGGCCACCGCGAGATCGTCGAACGCAACATCGCATGCGCCCACGCCCTCGGCGCCGCCCTGGAGGCCGACCCGGCCTTCACCCTCCTCGCGCCCGTCCGCCTCAACGTCGTCTGCTTCACCCTCGCCGGCGACCCCGACCCGGCCCGCCTGACCGCCCTGCGCGAGGCCGCGGCCCCCGAGGTCTTCGTCACTCCGACCGTCTACGGGGGAACCGCGGGCCTGCGCGCGGCGTTCTCCAACTGGCGTACGACGCAGGCAGATGTACGCCGGGCCGCCGAGGCCCTGCGCACGGCAGCGAGGGAGACCGCATGACGAGCAGCACCCCCCTGACCCTCCTGGAGGTCGAGGCCCTGGCGCGCGCGGCGCACGAGGGCCAGACCGACAAGTCCGGCCGCCCGTACGCCGAGCACCTCGCGGCCGTGGCCGAGGGCGTCCGCGCGCGCGGCGGCACCGCCGACCAGCAGGCGGCGGCCTGGCTGCACGACGCCGTCGAGGACGACGCGCTCAGCCACGCCTGGCTGGACTCCGCCGCCCTCCCGCAGTCCGTGAAGGACATGGTCCTCGCGGTGACGAAGCGCCCGGGCGAGCCCCTGGAGGAGTACACGGCCCGGATCCTCGCCACCCCGGGCGCCCTCCTCATCAAGGAGTCCGACCTCGCGCACAACACCGACCCCGTACGCCTCGCCGACCTGGACGCCCCCACCCGCGAACGCCTGACCGCGAAGTACGCCTACGTCCGTACGCTCCTGGGCCTCACCGCCCCCTGAGCCGCCCCGCAAGCCCGAAATATGCCGTTCACGCCCGCCCTTGGCACAAACGGAACCATGCCTATCCGTCACGGGGCGTATGGGCGGGCCCGGTTGGTGGGAGGATGGACCGTGTGGGGGTGTGCCCGGCCGTGCGCCCCCCGGCCGACCAGGGGACGACCGAAGGTGTGATCAGTTGTGGCCATTTCGCTGTCAGTGGTGGTTCTGTTGGCGGTCATCCTGGTGGTGCTGATCCGCGGCAACCACATCAAAACGGGCCCCGCCATCGTCGCGGCCCTCTTCGGCTTCTTCCTGGCGTCCAGCTCCATCGCGGACGACGTGAACCGTTTCCTCAACTCCCTGGCCACCATGATCGCCAACATCAAACTCTGACCCCCCGCCGGGCTCCCACGCTCGGCCCTCACGCCCCCGGCCCGGATGTCAGACCGCCCTGAGACCCTGCGTCCGTGAACATGACATGGGCCGACTTCTGGGCGCTGACGGACACGTTGAACGGCGAGGCGACCCAGGCGGGCTGCCAACGCCTCGCCCAGGAGCTGGGACGACGCCCCGTCCGCGACATCATCGGCTTCGCGGAACGCCACGCCGAGGCCCTTTACAGGCTGGACCAGGAGAAATTCGGCACGCTCCCGGTCACCGACCTGACCGACCGGGACGGCAGCCCCTTCCCTCAGTCCGCCGACCAATTCCTCTACGCCCGCTGCGCGGTCGTCGCGGCAGGCCGGACCGTCTGGGAGAGCGTCTTCTTCGACGCCGACGCATTCGCCCCGTACACCTCGACGAAGTACGACGGCGAGTGGCTTCTCTACGTACCGGACCAGGCGTACGAGCTGGCCACTGGCGAGCGGTGGAGCCGCGAGACCCGGTACTCCTTCGAAACCTTCTCCAACCGGGACGGCTGGCCGCACCTGCGGAGCTGAGGCGATCCAGCGGTCGGCCGGCCCCGGGAACGCGTCAGGGCCAGGTGGAGGGAGTGTCCTCCGGCCTGGCCCTGAGCCGATGAGAGCGGGCGACGGGAATCGAACCCGCGTAGCTAGTTTGGAAGACTAGGGCTCTACCATTGAGCTACGCCCGCAACGCGCGCGCCGCATCGTCCGGACCGCGGCACGGACAGCATCCTAGCGGGTCGGGGCGGGGGAGTGCACACCCCGTTGCGCGGTCGCCGCGGCCCGTGTCCGGAGCGGGTGGGAAAAGGGCGCGCATCAGAGGGTCCCCGGGCATGTACCCTACGTGTCGCACCGACGGGGTGTGGCGCAGCTTGGTAGCGCGTCCGCTTTGGGAGCGGAAGGTCGTCGGTTCGAATCCGGCCACCCCGACCAACGGCAAGAACGCGCGACAAGATCGCGTTGTGGGCTGATTGCCGCTTGCGGCTACTATGCAAGCTGCGTGCCCGTGTGTCTGATGTACCGGGCCGAAGTCCGCCGGGCCGCTGATTCCAGCGAGACGGCAGATCCCCCAGCAGTCAGCCACAAGGAGACCGAACCGTGAAGAGCGCCGTTGAGACCCTGAACCCGACCCGGGTTCGGCTCACTGTTGAGGTGCCCTTCGAGGAGCTCAAGGACAGCCTCGACGCGGCGTACAAGAAGATCAACCAGCAGGTCACGGTGAAGGGCTTCCGCAAGGGCAAGATCCCTGCCCGCGTCATCGACCAGCGCTTCGGCCGCGGTGCGGTGCTGGAGGAGGCCGTCAACGACGCCCTCCCGAAGTTCTACACCGAGGCCGTCAACGAGGCCGACCTGAACCCGCTGGGCCAGCCCGAGGTCGACATCACCGAGCTGAAGGACGGCGAGCTGCTGGCCTTCACCGCCGAGGTCGACGTGCGTCCCGAGATCGAGATCCCGGACTACTCCGGCATCGAGGTCGAGGTCGACGCCATCGAGGTCTCCGACGAGGACATCGAGAAGTCGGTCGAGCAGCTGCGCGCCCGCTTCGCGTCCACCAAGGACGTCGAGCGCGCCGCCGCCGAGGGTGACGTCGTCACCCTCGACCTGGAGGCCAAGGTCGACGGCGAGGTGCTGCCCGACGGCGTCGCCTCCGACGTCTCCTACACCATCGGCTCGGGCGAGCTCCTCGACGGCATCGACGAGGCCGTCACCGGCCTGGAGGCCGGCGGCGAGGCCACCTTCACCTCGCAGCTGAAGGGCGGCTCCGCCGAGGGCAAGGACGCCGAGGTCACCGTCAAGGTCTCCAAGGTCTCCGCCCGCGAGCTGCCGGAGCTGGACGACGAGTTCGCGCAGATGGCGAGCGAGTTCGACACCCTTGAGGCCCTCAAGGACGACAGCCGCAAGCGCCTCGAGAACATGAAGCAGTACGACCAGGCCACGCAGGCCCAGGAGCGCGTCCTGGAGAAGCTGCTGGAGCTCGTCGAGGTGCCGATCCCCGAGAAGCTGCTCGAGGACGAGGTCAACACCCGCAAGCACAACCTGGAGCACCACCAGCTCGGCCAGATGGGCCTGGACCTTGCGAAGTACCTGGAGTTCCAGGGCAAGACGGTCGAGGAGTTCGACGCCGAGACCAAGGAGCAGGCGGTCAAGGGCATCAAGACCCAGTTCGTCCTGGACGCCCTGGTCAACAAGGAGAAGCTGGGCGTGAACCAGGAGGAGCTCACCGAGCACCTCATGCGCCGTGCCGCCTCCTCCGGCATGTCCCCCGACCAGTTCGCCCAGGCGGTCGTCGAGGGCGGCCAGGTCCCGATGCTGGTCGGCGAGGTCGCCCGCGGCAAGGCCCTCGCGGTCGTCGTCGAGGCCGCCAAGGTCACCGACACCAACGGTGAGCTCGTGGACCTCTCCGACGAGGACGAGGAGCAGGCCGCCGAGACCGTCGAGGCCGCCGTGGAAGGCGCCGACGAGGACGCGGCCGACGAGGCCAAGTAACACCCCGGGCCGAGCCCGCCGAGCATGACCCGAAGGGCCCGGACGCAGCCGCGTCCGGGCCCTTCGGCACAGTGCCGGAAAGGTCCCGGTAGCTTGCGCTCCGAGCGAACAGTTCGGGAAGCGGGATGGCGTTGTCCGACCTGCGCGTTAGGGTCCATGAATACGAGGGCACGTGAGTACCCGGGTGCCGGCGGACCGGTCCGCACCGGCTCGACCGTGCCCCAGAACGAGACGCTGAGACGGCACATGGCCGTCGGAGACGAGCAGGTGGATACGTGACGAATCTGAAGCCTTACGCCGCGGGTGAGCCGTCCATCGGTGGCGGCCTCGGCGACCATGTCTACAACCGGCTGCTCGGCGAGCGGATCATCTTCCTCGGCCAGCAGGTCGACGACGAGATCGCGAACAAGATCACCGCGCAGCTCCTCCTCCTGGCCGCCGAGCCGGAGAAGGACATCTACCTCTACATCAACAGCCCCGGTGGCTCCGTGACGGCCGGCATGGCCGTCTACGACACCATGCAGTACATCCCCAACGACGTCGTGACCATCGGTATGGGCATGGCGGCCTCGATGGGCCAGTTCCTGCTCACCGGCGGCGCCAAGGGCAAGCGCTTCGCCCTGCCGAACACCGACATCCTGATGCACCAGGGCTCCGCCGGCATCGGCGGCACCGCGTCGGACATCAAGATCCAGGCCCAGTACCTGCTGCGCACCAAGCAGCGGATGGCCGAGATCACCGCGTTCCACTCGGGCCAGACCGTCGAGGCGATCATCCGCGACGGTGACCGCGACCGCTGGTTCACCTCCGAGGAGGCCAAGGAGTACGGCCTCATCGACGAGATCATCTCGGCCGCGTCCAACGTTCCGGGCGGCGGCGGCACCGGGGCCTGATCCCGGCCCCTCGCAGCAGCCCCGCAGCCGACAGCCCGCAGAACGCCACCAGGATGGTGAACACCCAGATGCAGAACAACTTCTCCGCGAGCGGCCTCTACTCCGGCCCGCAGGTGGACAACCGCTACGTCATCCCGCGCTTCGTCGAGCGCACCTCGCAGGGCGTGCGTGAGTACGACCCGTACGCGAAGCTGTTCGAGGAGCGCGTGATCTTCCTCGGCGTGCAGATCGACGACGCCTCCGCCAACGACGTCATGGCGCAGCTGCTGTGCCTGGAGTCGATGGACCCGGACCGCGACATCTCGATCTACATCAACAGCCCCGGCGGCTCCTTCACGGCGCTGACGGCGATCTACGACACGATGCAGTTCGTGAAGCCCGACATCCAGACGGTCTGCATGGGCCAGGCGGCCTCCGCCGCCGCGGTCCTGCTCGCCGCCGGTACGCCGGGCAAGCGCATGGCCCTGCCGAACGCCCGCGTGCTGATCCACCAGCCGTCCGGCGGCACCGGCCGTGAGCAGCTCTCGGACCTGGAGATCGCGGCCAACGAGATCCTGCGCATGCGCGACCAGCTGGAGACCATGCTGGCCAAGCACTCGACGACGCCGATCGAGAAGATCCGCGACGACATCGAGCGCGACAAGATCCTGACGGCCGAGGACGCCCTCGCGTACGGGCTGGTCGACCAGATCATCTCCACCCGCAAGAGCAACAAGCTCTGATCCTTGCCGCCAGTTGGCGCGGGCGCACCACCGGATTCGGCGGTGTGAACCACGTCAAGGGGGCCCCGCACGGGGCCCCCGGCAAGGTACCGTCGGATATGAGGCACCAGGAGCGCTGAACCAGGCGTCTCCCAGGCGAAGGGGAAGCACCTCGTGGCACGCATCGGTGACGGCGGCGATCTGCTCAAGTGCTCGTTCTGCGGAAAGAGCCAGAAGCAGGTGAAGAAGCTCATCGCAGGACCCGGTGTGTACATCTGCGACGAGTGCATCGACCTCTGCAACGAGATCATCGAAGAGGAACTGGCGGAGACCTCCGAGGTCCGTTGGGAAGAACTTCCCAAGCCCCGTGAGATCTACGAGTTCCTGGAGAGCTACGTCGTCGGCCAGGAGCCGGCGAAGAAGGCGCTCTCGGTAGCGGTCTACAACCACTACAAGCGGGTCCAGGCCGGCGAGAACGGCGGGGCGCAGGGCCGCGAGGACGCGATCGAGCTCGCGAAGTCCAACATCCTGCTGCTGGGCCCGACGGGCTCCGGCAAGACCCTGCTGGCGCAGACGCTGGCCCGCATGCTGAACGTCCCGTTCGCCATCGCCGACGCGACGGCGCTGACGGAGGCGGGGTATGTCGGCGAGGACGTCGAGAACATCCTGCTCAAGCTGATCCAGGCCGCGGACTACGACGTCAAGAAGGCCGAGACCGGGATCATCTACATCGACGAGATCGACAAGGTCGCCCGGAAGAGCGAAAACCCGTCGATCACGCGTGACGTGAGCGGTGAGGGCGTCCAGCAGGCCCTGCTCAAGATCCTTGAGGGCACGACCGCCTCGGTCCCGCCGCAGGGCGGCCGCAAGCACCCGCACCAGGAGTTCATCCAGATCGACACGACGAACGTGCTCTTCATCGTGGGCGGCGCCTTCGCCGGCCTGGAGAAGATCATCGAGTCGCGTGCGGGGGCGAAGGGCATCGGCTTCGGGGCGACGATCCGCTCGAAGCGGGAGATCGAGGCGAGCGACCAGTTCCAGGAGGTCATGCCGGAGGACCTGGTGAAGTTCGGGATGATCCCCGAGTTCATCGGCCGACTGCCCGTGCTGACCTCGGTGCACAACCTGGACCGCGAGGCCCTGCTCCAGATCCTGATCGAGCCGCGCAACGCGCTGGTGAAGCAGTACCAGCGGCTGTTCGAACTCGACGGCGTCGAGCTGGACTTCGAGCGTGAGGCGCTGGAAGCCATCGCGGACCAGGCGATCCTCCGCCAGACGGGTGCGCGTGGTCTGCGCGCCATCATGGAGGAGGTCCTGATGTCGGTGATGTATGAGGTCCCGTCCCGCAAGGACGTGGCCCGGGTCGTCATCACGGCGGACGTGGTCCGCTCCAACGTCAACCCGACCCTGGTCCCCCGCATCGTCCCGAAGGACCAGGGCCCGCACGAGAAGTCGGCGTAGCCGCAAGGCAGTCGAGCCCACGCAGAAGGGGCGCCCCCGACGGGGGGCGCCCCTTTCGCGTGCCCGACGGGCCGTTACTTCTTCACGCGGGCCGTCTTGTAGAGCTTCGCGGCGAGTTCCGCGGCCTGTTCCTGGGTGTAGCCCGGCTTGCCGGCGAGGACCGAGGCCACGTCCGTGGCGCTCACCATGGCCAGGGTGCTGTAGTCACCCCAGATGCAGATGGGGAGCGTGGCTTCCTTGGGACCCTTCGTGTTCGGGTCCTTCGCGGTGAACTTGAGGTCCTGGCACTTCATGACGGCGCCCTCGAAGCCCGCCGGGGACATCGCCTTGGGCGAGCCGAGCAGCTCCACCTGGGACTTGCCGTCCTTGCTGTTCTCCAGCTGGGCCATGGCGAAGTAGCCGTCCACCGTCTTCTCCGGGTCGGCGAGTTCGCCGTACACGCCGGAGAAGTTGAGGGACTTGGTCGACAGCGGGTTCTTGGGGTCGCCCGACAGGTAGTTCATGCCCACCTTGGTCGGGTTCTTGATGCCCGCCGCCTCGGCCTCCTGCTTGTCCTTGTCGCTGAGGGCCTTGTCCTGGTACTTCGGGTCCTTCTTGAAGTCGTCGACGGACTCCGGGGCGACCAGCTTGTAGCCCTTGGTGTCCGTGGAGATGCTGCCGCCGCCCCCGCCGGCCAGGAAGTACCAGCCGCCGCCCGCTATGAGGGCTACCGCCACCGCCGCGGCGATGATCACGCCTGCCTTGGACTTCTTCGGGGGCTGGGTGCCGTACGGGGGCTGCTGCGGGTAGCCGTAGGCCGGGGTCGGGGGCTGCTGGGGGTAGCCCTGCGGGGGGACGCCCGGCTGCTGGGGGTAGCCGTAGCCCGGGGGCGGCGGGGGAGGGCCGGGCTGGCCGTACGGGCCGGGCTGCGCGGGCTGGCCGTACGGGCCCGGCGGCGGGGGCTGCTGACCGTACGGTCCAGGCTGCTGCGGCTGCCCGTACGGCCCCGGCTGGTTGTGGCTCATCCCGTGTCCCCCTATGAGGTAGCTCTTTATACGACCCTGACATCCTCGCGGAAGGCGGCGCCGGGCAGTGCGCCGGGCCCCTGGATTACCGGTTTCATGACTGGACTGTTACCGCCTTAAACTGTGGCCCGTGACCGAGAACACGCAGACACCCAGCAGCCCCGACTCCGAACTGCCGACCGCCTACGCGCCGGCCGAGGTAGAGGGGAAGCTCTACGAGCGCTGGGTGGAGCGTGGGTACTTCACGGCCGACCCGGCGAGCGAGAAGCCCCCGTACACGATCGTCATCCCGCCGCCGAACGTCACCGGTTCCCTCCACCTGGGCCACGCCTTCCAGCACACGCTGATGGACGCCCTCACCCGCCGCAAGCGCATGCAGGGCTACGAGGCCCTGTGGCTGCCCGGCATGGACCACGCCGGCATCGCCACCCAGAACAAGGTCGAGCAGCAGCTCGCCGAGGAGGGCAAGTCCCGCCACGACCTGGGCCGCGAGGAGTTCGTCGAGCGCGTCTGGCAGTGGAAGGAGGAGTACGGCGGCAAGATCCTCGGCCAGATGCGCCGGCTCGGCGACGGCGTCGACTGGTCCCGTGAGCGCTTCACCATGGACGAGGGCCTGTCCAAGGCCGTCCAGACCATCTTCAAGAAGCTCTACGACGACGGCCTGATCTACCGCGCCGAGCGCATCATCAACTGGTGCCCCCGCTGCCTCACGGCCATCTCCGACATCGAGGTCGAGTACCAGGAGGACGCGGGCGAGCTCGTCTCCATCCGGTACGGGGAGGGCGAGGACACCCTCGTCGTCGCCACCACCCGCGCCGAGACGATGCTCGGTGACACCGCCATCGCCGTCCACCCGGACGACGAGCGCTACCGGCACCTCGTCGGCAAGCTCATCAGGCTGCCGCTGACCGACCGTTCGATCCCCGTCGTCGCGGACACCCACGTCGACCCGGAGTTCGGCACCGGCTGCGTCAAGGTGACCCCGGCCCACGATCCCAACGACTTCGCCATCGGACAGCGCCACGGCCTGCCCAATATGACGATCATGGACGAGCACGGTGTCATCACCGTCCACGGCCCCTTCCTCGGCCTGGACCGCTACGAGGCCCGCAGCGCGGTCGTCGGCGCCCTGCGCGAGCAGGGCCGCATCGTCGCGGAGAAGCGCCCGTACCTGCACTCCGTCGGCCACTGCTCGCGGTGCAGCACCACCGTCGAGCCGCGGCTGTCCCTCCAGTGGTGGGTCAAGGTCGAGACCCTGGCCAAGGCCGCCGGTGACGCGGTCCGCGACGGCCGGGTCGCGATCCACCCGCAGGAGATGGAGAAGCGCTACTTCGACTGGGTCGACAACCTCAACGACTGGTGCATCTCGCGCCAGCTGTGGTGGGGCCACCGCATCCCGGTCTGGTACGGCCCGGACGGCGAGGTCGTCTGCCTCGGCCCGGACGACGAGGCGCCCACCGGCGAGGGCTGGACCCAGGACACGGACGTCCTGGACACCTGGTTCTCCTCCGGCCTGTGGCCGTTCTCCACGCTCGGCTGGCCGGAGAAGACCCCGGACCTGGCGAAGTTCTACCCCACCGACGTCCTGGTCACCGGCCACGACATCATCTTCTTCTGGGTCGCCCGGATGATGATGTTCGGCCTGTACGCCATGGACGGCGAGGTCCCCTTCAAGACCATCGCGCTGACCGGCCTGGTCCGCGACGAGCGCGGCAAGAAGATGTCGAAGTCCTTCGGCAACGTGGTCGACCCGCTGGACTGGATGGACAAGTACGGCTCCGACGCCGTCCGCTTCACCCTGGCCAAGGGCGCCAACCCCGGCACCGACGTCCCGATCGGCGAGGACTGGGTCCAGGCGTCCAGCAAGTTCGCCAACAAGATCTGGAACGCCACGCGCTTCGCGCTGATGAACGGCGCCACGATCGAGGGCGAGCTGCCGGCCCCCGAGCGGCTGTCGGCGGCCGACCGCTGGATCCTGTCCCGGCTGAACAAGACGGTCGCGCAGGTCGACGGCTACTACGAGGACTTCCAGTTCTCCAAGCTCAGCGAGGCGCTGTACCACTTCGCGTGGGACGAGGTCTTCGACTGGTACGTCGAGCTGTCGAAGACGACCTTCTTCGCGGGCGGCGAGCAGGCCGAGGTCTCCAGCCGGGTCCTCGGTGAGGTCATCGACGTCATGCTGCGTCTGCTGCACCCGGTGGTCCCCTTCGTCACCGAGACCTTGTGGACCACGCTGACCGGCGGCGAGTCCCTGGTGATCGCGGACTGGCCGAAGGACAGCGGCTTCCGCGACGAGGCCGCCGAGGCCGAGATCGGCAGCGTCCAGAACCTGGTCCGCGAGGTCCGCCGCTTCCGCAAGGAGCAGGGGCTCGACGACAAGCAGAAGGTCCCGGCCCGTCTGGACCTGTCCGCCACGGGGCTGGCCGCGCACGAGGCGGCCATCCGCCAGGTGCTGCGCCTGCAGCCGGAGGGCGAGGGGTTCAGCGCCTCCGCCACCCTGCCGGTCGCCGGTGCCACGGTGGCCCTGGACCTGTCGGGCACCATCGACGTCGAGGCCGAGCGCAAGCGCCTGACCAAGGACCTCGGCGCCGCCGAGAAGGAGAAGGCGCAGGCCGAGGCGAAGCTCGGGAACGAGGCGTTCCTCGCGAAGGCCCCCGACAACGTCGTGGACAAGATCAAGGGCCGGCTGGCCAAGGCCGAGGCGGACATCGCCCGGATCCAGGCCCAGCTGGAGACGCTGCCCGCCGCGTAGCCGTCACCTAGAGCGCGTACGAGGGCCCCCGCACCGGATCGCCGGTACGGGGGCCCTCGCCGTGGGCCGTGCCGTCCGCCGGGGGGACCTCCGGCCTGTCCGAAGTGCCCTACATCACTGGATTTGCCGCTGCTCCGCCCCCCGAACGGCGGTACCGAGCACCGATGATGGAGGGCATGCACGCCAAGCCCGTCGCCCCGGCGCTCCGCCGGTGGGCGGCCTCCGCACGCCGGTTCGCCGACGGCCGGTCCGGTTCGCCGAGGGCGCTGGACGTGCTCACCGCGCTGTTCTGCCTGGCGCTGACCGCGCTGGACCTGCCCGGGCTGGCCGCCGCCGACAACTCGCTGAACGGGCCCGCCGCCGCCGTGGTGCTGGCCCTCGGGTGCGCGACCCTGCTCGTGCGGCGCCGGATGCCCTGGGTCTCGTACCTGGCGGCGCTGCTCTTCATCGGCTGGCTGCACGAGCTGACGCTGATCCAGTTCGCCCTGTACTCGGTCGGCCGGTTCCGGGGCCGCCGGGCCGGGATCCTCGCCACCCTCGGCTACGTGGCCTTCGCGCTGGCCATGTTCTGCGTACCGGACTGGCCGGCCCCGCGCGGGGAGACGCTGAGCGGGTTCCTCAGCGTGGTCGTGCCCATCGGGGTGCTCGCCTCGGCGGTGGGCATCGCCGCCTGCCGCCACGACCTGGTGCGGGAGCTGAGCGCGCGGCGCGCCGAGTCCGCCGTACTGCACGCCGTGCAGCAGGAGCGGACCTCCGTGGCCCGTGACGTGCACGACTTCGTGGGGCGGGAGCTGACCCTGCTGACGGTGCGCTCCGAGGTGCTGTCGATGCGGGCGCGCGAGAGCGCCTACGGCCCGGACTTCGAGGAACTGGCCGACACCGCGCGCCGGGCGCACCTGGTGCTCAACGAGATCATCGTGCAGCGCGGGGAGCGCGCCGCGACCCCGGGCGTGGACGGGCTGCGGGCGTTGGCCGAGGAGAGCGGACGGGCCGGTTCGCCCGTGCGGCTGGACCTGGACCCGCAGGCGTACGAGCTGTCCCCGCTGCGGCAGGCGGCGGTGTACCGGGTGGTGCAGGAGTGTCTGACCAACGCGGCCAAGCACGCGCACGGCGAGACCATCGAGGTGTCGGTGACGGTGGACGGCCCGCGGCTCAGGATCACCGTGGGCAACGCCCTGCCGTCCCGGATCCCGGGCCGGGCCCCCGTCTCCGCGGGCTCCGGTACGGCGAGCATGGCCGAGCGGGTCCGGAGCCTCGGCGGCACCCTGGAGGCGACCCGCACGGAGGACGCGTACCTCGTGGTCGCCACCCTGCCGCGCGGCTAAGCCCGGGCGGCCGGGGCCAGCAGGCCGTCCAGGGTGTCCAGGTCCTCCACGCAGCGGCCGGAGCCCAGGGCCACGCAGTCCAGCGGCTGGTCGGCCACGAAGACCGGGATCCCGGTGGCGGAGGCCATGCGCAGGTCGAGGCCGGGCAGCAGGGCGCCGCCGCCGGTGAGGACGATGCCGTGCTCCATCACGTCCCCGGACAGCTCGGGCGGGCACTCCTCCAGGGTGGCGCGCACGGCCGCGATGATCGCCTCCACCGGCTCGTCGAGCGCGGCCCGCACCTCCGCGGCGCCCAGCGCGAGCGTCCTCGGCATGCCGCCGACCCGCTCGCGGCCCCGGACGGTGAAGGTGCGCTCCTCCAGCTCCGGCCGGTCCGGCACCGGCCAGGCCGAGCCGACGGCGAGCTTGGCGTCCTCGGCGGTGCGCTCCCCGATGAGCAGCGCGTGCTCCTTGCGTACGTACTCGGTGATCGCGGCGTCGAGCCGGTCGCCGCCGACGCGCAGCGAGCGGGAGACGACGATGCCGCCCAGGGAGATGACGGCGACCTCGGAGGTGCCGCCGCCGATGTCCACGACCATCGAGCCGCGCGCCTCGGCGACGGGCAGTCCGGCGCCGATCGCCGCCGCCATCGGCTCCTCGATCAGGTGGACGGCCTTGGCTCCGGCCCGGGTGGAGGCGTGGACGATGGCCCGCCGCTCCACCGGGGTGACCCCGGACGGCACGCAGATCACCATCCGGGTGCGGGGGCGCCGGCCGGGCACGGCCTTGCGGACGAAATGCCTCAGCATCTCCTCGGCGGCCTCGTAGTCGCAGATCACACCGTCCTTGAGGGGGCGGATCGCGGTGATGGAGCCGGGGGTGCGGCCGAGGGTCCGCTTGGCCTCGGTGCCGACGGCGAGGGCGGTGGTGGTGCCCGCCTTCACGGCGACCACGGACGGCTCATTGAGGACGATCCCGTGCCCCCGGGCGTAGACCAGGGTGTTCGCGGTCCCCAGGTCGATCCCTATGTCGCGGCTGGCAGCTGTCGTCTTGGTACTGGCCTGCGGCATTTGCTCCCCAATCTGCTGCTCGCAAGGCTTGCATAACGATCAGGTCGCTTCCGGCGCCGAAGGTCCCGAAACGGCCGGGCCGAAAGTCCTTCGGGCCGCCGTCCGTAGACTGGCCCTGTGAGTGACCAGCAGCCCGAGAACCACGACCACGACGACCACGACGCCCTCGCCGACGCCCTCGCCGGTGACCTCGGCGAGTTCGACCGGATCGTGGCGGAAGAATCCGACCGCGACCCGGACCTGGCGGTGATCGAGGCCGGCAGCCGCACCCTGCGTGCCCAGGCCGGACCGCCGCAGGGCGACCCGGTGCCCGCCCGGCCCGTCGACCCCGAGGTGGCCGCGGCGCTGCTGGAGGTGGAGCAGGAGCTCGCCACCCGCTGGGGCGAGACCAAGCTGGAGCCTTCGGTGTCGCGGATCGCGGCGCTGATGGACGTCCTGGGCGAGCCGCAGCGCGCGTACCCCTCGATCCACATCACCGGTACCAACGGCAAGACCAGCACGGCCCGCATGATCGAGGCCCTGCTGAACGCCTTCGAGCTGCGCACCGGCCGGTACACCAGCCCGCACGTGCAGTCGATCACCGAGCGGATCAGCCTGGACGGGGCGCCGATCGAGGCGGAGCGCTTCGTCGAGACCTACCAGGACATCAAGCCGTACGTGGAGATGGTCGACGCGGCCGAGGAGTTCCGGCTGTCCTTCTTCGAGGTGCTCACCGGAATGGCCTACGCGGCCTTCGCGGACGCCCCCGTGGACGTGGCGGTGGTCGAGGTCGGCATGGGCGGCAGCTGGGACGCGACCAACGTCATCGACGGCACCGTCGCCGTGATCACCCCGATCAGCCTGGACCACACCGACCGGCTCGGCTCCACGCCCGGCGAGATCGCGACGGAGAAGGGCGGCGTCATCAAGCAGGACGCCACCGTGATCCTCGCGCAGCAGCCGGTGGACGCGGCGCAGGTGCTGCTCAAGAAGGCCGTCGAGGTCGACGCGACGGTGGCCCGCGAGGGCATGGAGTTCGGCGTGGTCGCGCGCGAGGTCGCGGTCGGCGGCCAGCAGCTGACGCTGCGCGGGGTCGGCGGCGAGTACGAGGGCATCTTCCTGCCGCTGTACGGGGCCCACATGGCGCACAACGCGGCGGTGGCGCTGGCCGCCGTCGAGGCGTTCTTCGGCATCGGCGGCGAGCACGCGAGGGTGCTGGACGTGGAGACCGTCCGCAAGGCGTTCGCCTCGGTGACCTCCCCGGGCCGGATGGAGGTCGTACGGCGCAGCCCCACGGTGGTGCTGGACGCGGCCCACAACCCGGCGGGCGCGGCGGTCACGGCGGAGGCGGTGACGGAGTCCTTCGGGTTCAGCCGGCTCATCGGCGTGGTCGCCGCGAGCGCGGACAAGGACGTGCGCGGGGTGCTGGAGGCGTTCGAGCCGCTCTTCGCGGAGGTGGTGGTGACGGAGAACTCCAGCCACCGCTCGATGGGCGCGGACCAGCTGGCGTCGGTCGCGGTCGAGGTCTTCGGCGCGGACCGGGTGCAGGTCGAGCCGCGGCTGGACGACGCTCTGGAGGCGGCGATCACCCTGGCGGAGGAAGAGGCCGAGTACGGAGGGGCCGGTGTGCTGGTCACCGGCTCCGTGATCACGGTGGGCGAGGCCCGCCTGCTGCTGAAGAGGGGCTGAGGATGCGCACGCTGTGTGCGAGCACGCTGATCGGCGAGTTCTTCGTGATCGGCTTCGCGGGGCTGGTGGCGATGAAGAACCCGGACCTGACCCAGGCCACGGTCTGGACGGTGTGCGGGATCTCCATGCTGCTGTCGGTGCTGCTGTGCGGGATGCTGTCGCGGCCGGGGGCGGTGCAGCTGGGCTGGGCCCTGCAGATCGGCCTGATCGCGAGCGGGTTCTTCGTACCGACGATGTTCTTCCTCGGCGCGGTCTTCGCGGGCCTGTGGTGGTGCTCGGTGCACTACGGCCGCCGGATCGACGCCATCAAGGAGCGCTGGGCGGCCTCCCAGGAGACCCCGGCGGCGACCGACACCGCGTAGGGCCCGCCCGGCGGATCCCGGCCGGGGCACCCGGCCGGGCGGACGGACCCGGACGGCCCTGTAGATTCGCCCTACCGCACCCGAATGCCGCAAGGAGCCGCACCATGACCCAGCGCACCCTCGTCCTGCTCAAGCCCGACGCCGTCCGTCGTGGCCTGGTCGGCGAGATCATCGGCCGCATCGAGCGGAAGGCCGGCTGGACCATCCCCGCGCTGGAGCTGCGCACGCTGGACGAGGAGACCCTGGAGGCGCACTACGGCGAGCACAAGGGCAAGGTCTTCTACGAGCCGCTGATGGGCTTCATGTCCAGCGGCCCGGTGGTGGCCCTGGTCGTGGAAGGGGAACGCGTGATCGAGGGTGTCCGCCAGCTGGCCGGACCCACTGACCCGATCGCCGCGGCGCCCGGCTCCATCCGGGGGGACTTCGGCACCATCACGCGCGAGAACCTGATCCACGCCTCGGACTCGGAGGAGTCCGCCGCGCGCGAGCTCAAGCTGTTCTTCCCCGCGCTCTGAACCGCCTTTCCTGACGCGACATCAGCCGAATAGCGCTCATGACCTGGGGCGACCGAAGTAATTTCGGTCGCCCCACGGTATTTCCGGGGCCGGCGGGGAACGCCTGGGCAGGACACGTCGTCACCAGTAAGGGGGCGGGTATCCCATCCGGCGGGATTGCCGGAGTCCCGTCGCGCGGTGTCAGCAGAACCGTGACTACGATGGGGCCTCCACCCACACACCCACCTCGCCGACCTGACAGCAGCCGCTATCAACTGGAAGGCCAGACGCTCCTCATGGGGAACAAGGGGAACAACATGTCGTTCATCGGCCGTGACATGGCGATCGACCTCGGGACCGCCAACACGCTGGTGTACGTGAGGGGCCGGGGGATCGTCCTGAACGAGCCGTCCGTGGTCGCCATCAACACGAACACCGGCGGCATCCTGGCGGTCGGCTCCGAGGCGAAGAAGATGATCGGGCGTACACCCGGCAACATCGTCGCCGTACGGCCCCTCAAGGACGGCGTGATCGCCGACTTCGAGATCACCGAGCGTATGCTCCGGTACTTCATCCTCAAGATCCACAAGCGCCGCTACCTGGCCCGCCCCCGCGTCGTGGTCTGCGTACCCTCCGGTATCACCGGAGTCGAGCGCCGCGCCGTCATCGAGGCGTCCACGCAGGCCGGCGCCCGTCAGGTGCACATCATCGAAGAGCCCATGGCCGCCGCCATCGGCTCGGGCCTGCCCGTCCACGAGGCCACCGGCAACATGGTCGTGGACATCGGCGGCGGCACCACCGAGGTCGCCGTCATCTCCCTCGGCGGAATCGTCACGGCACAGTCCATCCGGGTGGCCGGCGACGAGCTCGACAACGCGATCATCCAGCACATCAAGAAGGAGTACTCGCTCCTCCTCGGTGAGCGCACGGCCGAGCAGATCAAGATCACCATCGGTTCGGCCTACGACCTCGACAAGGACGAGCACACCGAGATCCGCGGCCGCGACCTCGTCTCGGGCCTGCCCAAGACGGTCGTCATCTCGGCCGCCGAGGTGCGCAAGGCCATCGAGGAGCCGGTCAACTCCATCGTCGACGCGGTCAAGACCACGCTCGACAAGTGCCCGCCGGAGCTCTCCGGCGACATCATGGACCGCGGCATCGTGCTCACCGGCGGCGGCGCCCTGCTCCGCGGGCTCGACGAGCGGCTGCGCCGCGAGACGGGCATGCCCATCCACATCGCCGAGGACCCGCTCGACTCCGTCGCGCTCGGCTCCGGCAAGTGCGTCGAGGAGTTCGAGGCACTGCAGCAGGTCCTCGACGCCCAGCCCCGGCGCTGACACGCCCCCTTCCCGCCGGAACCGGCCGGAAGGGACAAGCGGAACACAAGGATCCGCCGTACGGGTGCTACCGGGCCCGTGCGGCGGATCGTTGATATACAGGCAAAAAGAATTCCGACGAGGAAGGCACGGCCGCCGCACGTGAGGGACACACGAGAGAGCCGGCTGCTCCTGGTGCTTCTGATCGCCATCGCGTTCGCGTTGATCACGGTGGACATCAGGGCGGGCGAGGAGTCGCCGGTGGACGGTGCCCGACAGGCCGCCGCCGCGGTCTTCGGACCGGTCGAGAAGGGCATGTCCACCGCCGTCGACCCGGTCGCCAACGCCATAGGGGCGGTCCGGGACTCCGGCGAACGGCACAACCGCATCGCCACGCTGGAGCGCGAGAACGCCGCGCTCAAGGCCAAGCTCGGCAGCGAGGACCAGACCCGCAGCCGTATCCGCGAGCTCGACGAGATGCTCAAGCGGGCCGGCGCGGGCCAGTACGGCATCAAGGGTGCCGAGGTCATCGCCATAGGAGCGGCCCAGGGCTTCTCCTGGACCGTCACCATCGACGCGGGCAGCAAGGACGGCATCGAGCGGGACATGACCGTGCTCAACGGCGACGGGCTCGTCGGCCGGGTCACCACGGTCGGCCCCGACACCGCCACCGTCGTCCTCGCCAACGACCCCGACTTCACCGTCGGCACCCGCCTGGAGAAGACCGGCGAACTCGGCTTCGCCACCGGCCAGGGCGACCGCGCCCTGTCCGTGCAGATGCTCAACGGCAAGGCCAAGGTCAGCCCCGGCGACCGGCTCGTCACCTTCGGCTCGCGCGGCAACAAGCCCTTCGTGCCCGGCGTGCCGATCGGCGAGGTCGTCAAGGTCGACCCCTCGCGGGGCGACCTGACCCGCACCGTCTGGGTGCGTCCGTTCGTCGGATTCTCCCGGCTGGACATCGTCGGCGTCGTGGTGATGCCGCCGCGCGAGGACCCGCGCGACGCCGTCCTGCCGCCGAAGCCCGAGGCCCCCAAGCCCACCCCGACGGTCACGGTCACGGTCACCCCGTCCGGAAGCGCCGGCGTGCCCTCCAAGCCGGCAGACGAGTAGGAGCACCCCGCATGCGCTTCAACCGGATCCTGCTCTCGGCCACGCTCGTCGTGGTCGCCCTCGTCGTCCAGGTCACCGTCCTGGGCCGGCTCCAACTGCCCGGAGCCGTCCCGGACCTGCTGCTGCTCACCGTGGTGGCCCTCGCGCTGGTGTACGGGCACGTCAGCGGAGCCCTCATCGGCTTCGCCGCCGGCCTGCTCGCCGACCTGGCCCCGCCCGCCGACCACGCCGCCGGCCGGTACGCGCTCGTCCTGTGCGTCATCGGCTACCTGGTCGGCCTGGCCCGCCCCGACAGCGGCCGCTTCCGCTCCGCCTGGGGCCCGATGCTGACCGTCGTCGCCGCCGCGATCGGCTCCACCCTGCTCTACGCGGGTGTCGGCGCCCTCGTCGGGGACACCGCCGCCCGCCACGTGGGCCTGGTGGGGCTGCTGTTCACGGCCACCCTGTACGACCTGCTGCTCGCGCCGTTCACCGTGCCGTTCATCATGGCCCTCGCCCGGCGCGCCGAGAACGACCCGATGGCCGTCGAGGCCGGCGGCGGCCCCGCCAACAAGGCCGCCGACGTCTCCGCCGGCTGGCTCGCCGGGGGCACCGGGCTGCGGATCGGCAGCCAGCGCGGGGGACTCCGTATGAAGACCGCGCGGTCCCGGGCCAACAAGGCCGGCCGCATAAAGGGCGTCAAGCCGTTCAAGGGTGTGAAGAGCGTCAAGAAGCTGTGAGGGAGGAGCAGGGATGACCAACGGTCCGGAGACCGGCCGCACCCCCCGGGTGCAGATCAGGCTCGTCATCATGCAGGTCCTCGTCCTCTCCATGCTGATCACCCTCGGCGGCCGGCTCTGGTACCTCCAGATCCGCAACGGCGCGGAGTACTACCACGAGGCCAAGAGCAACCACGTCCAGCGGGTGGTCCAGCCGGCCGTGCGCGGCTCGATCCTCGACGCCCGCGGGGTCGCCCTCGCCGACAACGAGACCCGGCTGGTGGTCTCCGCGAGCCGCACCAAGCTGATGAAGATGAAGGACAAGGGCAAGGCCGTCATGACCCGCCTCGCCGACGTCCTGGACATGACCCCCAAGGAGGTCATGGACAAGGTCCGGCTCTGCGACTCCAAGACCCCCAAGCCCTGCTGGAACGGTTCCCCCTACCAGCCGATCCCGGTCACCCTCGAAGCCACCACGCAGCAGGCCCTCCAGCTGCGCGAGCGCCCCGAGGACTTCCCCGGCATCACCGCCGAGCCCACCGCCGTACGCCGCTACACCGCGCCCGGGGGCGCCCGTACCTCGCAGGTCCTCGGCTACCTCTCCCCGGTCACCGACGACGAGATCCAGAAGGCCAAGGACACCGCCTCCCCGCACCTGCGCTCCGACCAGGTCGGCCGCTCGGGCATCGAGCGCACCTACGACAAGGAGCTGCGCGGCAAGGCCCAGGTCACCTCCTACGAGGTGGACAACCTCGGCCGCGTCATGGGCCAGACCAAGTCCGACGCGGGCATCCCCGGCTCCACCCTGGTCACCAGCATCGACGCGCGGGTGCAGGCGGTGGCCGAGTACGAGCTGGCCGCGGCGATGAAGGTGGTCCGCAACGAGACCGACAACATCACCGGCCGCAAGTACGAGGCCGACTCCGGCGCCGTCGTCGTCATGGAGGCCAGGACCGGCCGGGTCGTCGCGATGGCCTCCCAGCCCGACTACGACCCCAACGCCTGGGTGGGCGGCATCTCCGGCGCCGACTACGCCCGGCTCACCAGCAAGAAGTCCAACTACCCGCTGCTCAACCGGGCCATCCAGGGCATGGCCCCGGCCGGCTCCATCTTCAAGGTGGTCTCCGCGAGCGCCGCCGTGCGCGCCGGCTACAAGTTCGACGACAAGTACAACTGCAGCAGCTCCTACAGCCTCGGCGGCCGCAGCTTCGCGAACTTCGAGTCCAAGGGGCACGGCCCCATCACCCTGGGCGAAGCGCTCAAGTTCTCCTGCAACACCGTCTTCTACGCCCTCGGGCACAAGGAGTGGCAGCGGGACGGCGGGCTCAGCCCCAAGAAGGACGCCCACGACTGGTTCTACCGGACGGCCCGCGAGTTCGGCCTCGGCTCCGAGACCGGCATCGACCTGCCGAACGAGGTCAAGGGCCGCATCCCCGACCGCCAGTGGAAGCAGAGCTTCTGGGCGGCCAACAAGAACTCCTGGTGCAAGCAGGGCAAGCGGGGCGGCACCTACGTCCAGCAGATCGCCTACGAGAGCTGCCTCGAAGGCAACCAGCTCAAGGCGTACGACAGCATCAACTTCGCCATCGGCCAGGGCGACGTCCTCGTGACCCCCATCCAGATGGCCACCGCCTACTCCGCCATCAGCAACGGCGGCACCCTGTACAACCCCACCGTCGGCAAGGCCATCATCAGCCCCGACGGCAAGCACATCGAGACCATCAAGCCCCAGGCGCACGGCCGGCTCCCGGTCGGCGCGCAGACCATCGCGGACCTCGACAGGGGCCTGCGGATGGTCGTCGAGCCCGGTGGCACCGCCGCGTGGCGCTTCGGCGGCTGGCCGCAGGACAAGATCCCGATGCACGCGAAGACCGGTACCGCCCAGGTGTACGGCAAGCAGACCACCTCCTGGCTGGCGACCTACACCAAGGACTTCACGATCGTCATGACGATCTCCCAGGGCGGCACCGGCTCCGGCGCCTCGGGCCCCGCCGTCCGCAACCTCTACAACGCCCTCTACGGTCTCGACATGGAGGGCAACTACGACGCCAAGCGGGCCCTGCTGCCCGCCCCCCAGGCCAAGCTGCCCACCATCCGCCCCGACGGCTCCATCGACTCACCCGAGATCCGGCCGTACGTGCCCCCGTCCCCGGAGGAGCTGGAACCGCCGGCTCTCGCCGGGCCGCCCGCCCCGCCCCCCGCACGGCAGGACTGAGGACCGAAACCGACATGCAGACCGCCAACAAGTTCTCCGTCTCCCGGTACGCGCCCGAGCGCGGGGCGGTGGCCAGGCTGACCGCCCGCGACTCCGTCGTGCGCCGGCTCGACTGGCCGATACTCCTCTCCGCGCTCGCCCTGTCCCTGCTCGGCGCCCTGCTCGTGTGGTCGGCGACCCGCAACAGGACGCAGCTGAACCAGGGCGACCCGTACTACTTCCTCTTCCGGCACGCCCTCAACACCGGCATCGGCCTGGTGCTGATGGTCGGCACGATCTGGCTCGGCCACCGCACCCTGCGCGGCGCCGTGCCGGTGCTCTACGGGCTCTCGCTGCTGCTGATCCTGGCCGTGCTGACCCCGCTCGGCGCCACCATCAACGGCGCCCACGCGTGGATCGTGATCGGCGGCGGCTTCTCCCTCCAGCCCTCCGAGTTCGTGAAGATCACGATCATCCTGGTGATGGCGGTGCTGCTGGCCACCAGGGTGGACGCGGGTGACCTCACCCATCCGGACCACCGCACGGTGGTCAAGGCCCTGTGCCTGGCCGCCGCCCCCATGGGCATCGTCATGCTGATGCCCGACCTCGGCTCCGTCATGGTCATGGTCGTCATCGTGCTCGGCGTGCTGCTCGGCTCGGGCGCCTCCAACCGCTGGGTGCTGGGGCTGCTCGGTTCCGGCGTGGCCGGTGCCGTCCTGATATGGCAGCTGGGCGTCCTGGACGAGTACCAGATCAACCGCTTCGCCGCCTTCGCCAACCCCGAGCTCGACCCGGCGGGCGTCGGCTACAACACCAACCAGGCGCGCATCGCCATCGGCTCCGGCGGGCTGACCGGCTCCGGGCTCTTCAAGGGCTCGCAGACCACCGGACAGTTCGTGCCGGAGCAGCAGACGGACTTCGTGTTCACGGTGGCGGGGGAGGAGCTGGGCTTCCTCGGCGCGGGCCTGATCCTGGTGCTGCTCGGCATCATCCTGTGGCGGGCCTGCATGATCGCCCGGGAGACCACCGAGCTCTACGGGACCATCGTGTGCGCGGGCATCATCGCCTGGTTCGGCTTCCAGTCCTTCGAGAACATCGGGATGACCCTCGGGATCATGCCGGTGGCCGGTCTGCCGCTGCCGTTCGTCTCGTACGGCGGATCCTCGATGTTCGCCGTCTGGATAGCGGTAGGACTGCTGCAGTCGATCAAGGTGCAGCGGCCATTGTCGGCCTGATCCCGCGTTCACCCTGCCGATGCGGTCCGTTCAGGCTTAAGTTCGGAGCATGGCGGACACAAAGCGTGAAATCGAGCGTAAATTCGAGTTCTCCAAGGCCAAGGCCGCCCGGCGCGGCGTACCGGACCTGACGGGGACGGCCGGCATCGCGGCCGTCTCCGACCAGGGCACCGTCGACCTCGACGCCGTCTACTACGACACCCCCGACCAGCGGCTCGCCGCCGACGGGCTCACCCTGCGGCGCCGCACGGGCGGCGCCGACGCGGGCTGGCACCTCAAACTGCCCGTCTCCCCGGGGGTGCGGGACGAGGTCGGCGCCGGCCTGAGCGACAGCGTCCCGCCCGACCTCGCCGCCCTCGTCCGCTCCCGCGTCCGCGACTCCGCGCTCCAGCCGCAGGTCCGGCTCGTCTCCTCGCGCCGCGTCAGCCATCTGCTCGACGCCGACGGAGCCCTCCTCGCCGAACTGAGCACCGACGAGGTCCTGGCCGAGCGCGGCGACGCCACCGCCGCCTGGACCGAGGTCGAGGTGGAACTCGCCGACGGCGCCGACCCCGAGCTGCTCGACGCCGTGGAGAAGGCGTTCCGCAAAGCCGGGCTCCAGGTCTCCGACGCCCCCTCCAAACTGGCCCGCGCCCTCCGGGAGACCTCCGCCGAGCCCCCGGCCCGGCACGCGGCCGACCTGCCCGGGGACAGCGCGGGCGCGCACGTGCTCGCGTACCTCCGGGAACAGCGCGACGCCCTGGTCGCCCAGGACCCGGCCGTGCGGCGGGACCTGCCCGACGCCGTGCACCAGATGCGGGTCGCCACCCGCCGGCTCCGCAGCGCCTTCAAGACCTACCGCAAGGTGCTGGACCGGACCGCCACCGACCCCCTCGGCGAGGAACTGCGCTGGCTCGCCGCCGAACTCGGCGTCGACCGCGACCAGGAGGTCCTGCTCGAACGGCTCCGCACCCGCCTCGGCGAGACCGACCGCGCGCTGGTCGCCGGCCCGGTCCGCGGCCGCCTGCGCACCTGGAACACCGCCCGCCGCTCCCGCTCCCGCCGCCAGGCCCTCGCCGCCCTCGACAGCGGCCGCTACGTGGCCCTGCTCGACGCCCTCGACGCCCTGCTGGCCGGGCCCCCGCTGCTCAAGGCCGCCGCCGGCTCCCCGCACAAGGTCCTGCGCAAGGCCGTCCTCCGCGACTACGCCCGCCTCGCCACCCGCATCGACACCGCCCTCTCCCTCGACGCCGGCCACGAACGCGACCTCGCCCTGCACGAGGCCCGCAAGGCGTCCAAGCGCCTGCGCTACGCGGCGGACTCCGCCGCACCCGCCCTCGGCAAGCCCGCCCGGCGCCTGGCCAAGGCCGTGAAGAAGGTGCAGGGCCTGCTCGGGGACCACCAGGACAGCGTGGTCGCGCGCGACGCCCTGCGCGGCATCGCCGACCAGGCGGCCGGGGCGGGGGAGACGTCCTTCACCTGGGGCGTGCTGTACGCCCGGGAGGAGGCCATCGCCGAGCGCTACGAGCAGGAACTCCCGGCCCTGTGGGCCAAGGCGTCCGGCCCGGCCCTGCGCACGGCGCTGTAGTGATCACGCGGGTGGGGGCGGCCGGGGCCGCGGGGTACGCTTGATAGCTGCCCCCTGCCCGCTTCACGAAAGTCGCGTGATGACCGAGTCGGTCTTCCCTCAGCTTGAGGCCCTGCTTCCGCACGTGCAGAAGCCCATCCAGTACGTCGGCGGTGAACTCAACTCCACGGTCAAGGAGTGGGACAGCTGCGACGTCCGCTGGGCGCTCATGTACCCGGACGCATACGAAGTCGGGCTGCCCAACCAGGGCGTCATGATCCTGTACGAGGTACTGAACGAGCGCGAGGGCGTGCTCGCCGAGCGCACGTACAGCGTGTGGCCCGACCTCGAAGAGCTGATGCGCGAGCACAAGGTGCCGCAGTTCACCGTGGACAGCCACCGCCCCGTCTCCGCCTTCGACGTGTTCGGCCTGTCCTTCTCCACGGAGCTGGGCTACACCAACATGCTCACGGCCCTGGACCTCGCGGGCATCCCGCTGGAGGCCCGGAACCGCGCGGTGGACCACCCGATCGTCCTCGCGGGCGGCCACGCGGCCTTCAACCCGGAGCCCATCGCGGAGTTCATCGACTGCGCGGTCATCGGCGACGGCGAGCAGGCCGTGCTCGACATGACCGAGATCATCCGCGCCTGGAAGGCCGAGGGCCGGCCGGGCGGGCGCGAGGAGGTCCTGCTCCGCCTCGCCAAGACCGGCAACGTCTACGTCCCCGGCTTCTACGACGTCGAGTACCTGCCGGACGGCCGCATCGGCCGCGTCGTGCCGAACCGCTCCGGCGTGCCGTGGCGCGTGTCGAAGCACACCGTCATGGACCTCGACGAGTGGCCCTACCCCAAGCAGCCCCTCGTCCCCCTCGCCGAGACCGTCCACGAGCGCATGTCCGTGGAGATCTTCCGCGGCTGCACCCGCGGCTGCCGTTTCTGCCAGGCCGGCATGATCACGCGCCCCGTACGGGAGCGAAGCATCACCGGCATCGGCGAAATGGTGGAGAAGGGCCTCAAGGCCACCGGCTTCGAGGAGGTCGGCCTGCTCTCGCTGTCCTCCGCCGACCACACCGAGATCGCCGATATCGCCAAGGGCCTCGCGGACCGCTACTCCGAGGACAAGGTCGGCCTCTCCCTGCCGTCCACCCGCGTGGACGCCTTCAACGTGGACCTGGCCAACGAGCTGACCCGCAACGGCCGCCGCTCCGGCCTCACCTTCGCCCCCGAGGGCGGCTCCGAGCGCATGCGCAAGGTCATCAACAAGATGGTCTCGGAGGAGGACCTGATTCGCACCGTCGCCACCGCCTACGGCAACGGCTGGCGCCAGGTGAAGCTGTACTTCATGTGCGGACTGCCCACCGAGACCGACGAGGACGTCCTCCAGATCGGTGACATGGCGGTCAACGTGATCGCCAAGGGCCGCGAGGTCTCCGGCCAGAACGACATCCGCTGCACGGTGTCCATCGGCGGGTTCGTGCCCAAGCCGCACACCCCCTTCCAGTGGGCCCCCCAGCTCTCCGCCGAGGAGACGGACGCCCGCCTGGGCAAGCTCCGGGACAAGATCCGCGGCGACAAGAAGTACGGCCGCTCCATCGGCTTCCGCTACCACGACGGCAAGCCCGGCATCGTCGAGGGCCTGCTCTCGCGCGGCGACCGCCGCATCGGCGACGTCATCCGCGCCGTCTACGAGGACGGCGGCCGCTTCGACGGCTGGCGCGAGCACTTCTCCTACGACCGCTGGATGCGGGCGGCCGAGAAGGCGCTGCCCGAGTACGGCGTGGACGTGGCCTGGTACACCACCCGCGAGCGCACCTACGAGGAGGTCCTGCCCTGGGACCACCTGGACTCCGGTCTCGACAAGGACTGGCTCTGGGAGGACTGGCAGGACGCCCTCGACGAGACCGAGGTCGACGACTGCCGCTGGACGCCCTGCTTCGACTGCGGCGTGTGCCCCCAGATGCAGACCGAGATCCAGATCGGCCCCACCGGCAAGAAGCTGCTGCCGCTGTCGGTCGTGAAGTAGCAGGTCACGTAACCCTTGGGTCACGAGAGGCCCCCGCCCGCAACGGGCGGGGGCCTCTGCTGTGTCCTTGTCGGCATGGACATGGACACACGGCCTCCGGCCGGCGGCGGCGACGGATGCCTGGCGGCCTTCATCAGGATCCCGGTGAAGATCGTCGCGGTGCTCGTCGTACTGCCCGTACGCGTGGTCTGGGAACTGCTCACCACCCTGGGCCGGGCCGCGCACCGGCACGTCCTCGGGCCGCTGTACACCCATGTCCTCGCGCCGGTGCTGCGGGGGCTCGGACGGCTGCTGACCTTCCTGTTCAAGCTGTTCCTCGTCTGGCCGTGGGTCGGCCTGTGGCGCTACCTGCTCCTCCCGGCCGGGCGGGCGCTGGCCTGGGTGGGACGAGGGCTGCACGCCCATCTGCTGAGCCCGGCCGGCCGGTTCCTGGCCGCGTACCTGCTGCGCCCGCTCGGGACCGCGCTGGCCTGGGCCGGCCGGGGCCTCGCCCGGCTCGCCTCGGCGGCCTACCGCCACCTCCTCACCCCGGTCGGGCACGCCCTCGCCTGGCTGGTGATCCGCTGCTACCGCTACCTCCTGCGGCCCGTCGGCGTGGGCCTGTACCGCTACGTCCTCACCCCTGCCGGGAGGCTCCTCGCCTGGGCCTGGCACGTGGCCGGGCTGCTCCTCGGCCTGCTGTGGCGCGGGGGCAAGTGGGTCGGGTGGGTGCTGGTCGGGTGGCCCGCCGCGCAGGTCTACCGGTACCTCCTCACCCCCCTCGGGCACGCGGCGCGCGAGGTGTGGCGTACGGCCCGCGGCGCCGTCCGGGAGGCACGGGCCGCCGTCAGGCGCGCGCTCTTCGGTACTCCTCCCGTGGAACCGGGGAGGTCACGGGCGCGTACTCTGGGTAGTACGACAGCCGCGGGCAACACGCCCGCCCCCGAGATCTCCCTCCGCGACCGGCAGGGGTGAACCGGGGGCGCGTGCGTGGCCCGCCGGCCCCCAGACGCTCAGGGCGACGCGCGAGACGCGGAGCCCCGCACAAGGAGAAGAACCACTGGGCAAGCGACAGCCCGAAGGCCCGCCCCCGGCACCGGTGGTGCAGCGCATCCGACTGCGCTACACCAAGCGCGGCCGCCTCCGGTTCACCAGCCACCGAGACTTCCAGCGCGCCTTCGAGCGCGCCCTGCGCCGGGCCGAGGTGCCCATGGCCTACTCGGCGGGCTTCACCCCCCACCCGCGCGTCTCGTACGCGAACGCCGCCCCGACCGGCACCGGCAGCGAGGCCGAGTACCTGGAGATCGGCCTCGCCGCGTCCCGCGACCCCGAGACCCTGTGCAAGCTGCTCGACGAGTCGATGCCCGCCGGGCTGGACATCGTCGACGCCGTCGAGGCCCGCACCTCCGGCCTCGCGGACCGGCTCACCGCCTCCGTGTGGGAGCTGCGCCTGGACGGCGTGGAGCTCGCCGAGGCCGAGCGGGCGGTGGAGCTCTTCCTCGCCGCCGAGACCGTCGAGGTGCAGCGCCGGACCAAGAACGGCATGCGCACCTTCGACACCCGCGGCGCCGTCGTCAGCCTCGCAGCGCTTCCCGCGCCGGCTGATAGGCCGCTGGACAATGCTTGTGCGATACTGCGGCTGGTTGTTCGGCATCTGACACCTGCCGTACGACCCGACGACGTCCTGTCCGGTCTCCGAGCTGTGGCCGACCTGGCGCCGCCGGTCCCCTCAGCGGTGACCAGGCTGGCGCAGGGGCTCTTCGACGAGGAGTCCGGCACGGTGACCGACCCGCTCGCGCCCGACCGCGACGCTGATACGACCGCCACACCCACGGCCGCCGTACCTGCCGACGCGAAGGCGTCCGAAGGTCCCGCCGCGTAGGGATCGTCGTCGTCGCGCAGCCCTGGTACTCGGGAGCCACCTGGGTCGGGCCGCGCACAGACCTGAAGACTTCCGCCAGGCCGTACGTCCACACGTACGGAACCGGCGGCCATGGACTACAGCTCCCGTGTGGCGAACGCGCCCCGGAGGCCGGCTCCGCGTCCCTCGCGGAGCCGTGCCGGACCGGATGTCAGCCGCGGCGCCCGGGAGCGTGACGGGAGAACCGCCCGCAATGCCCAACCACGAGAACGACACCACCGCCCCCGCCGACAACGGCAGCCCCCGGCCCCGCCCGCCGAGCCCGCCCGCACCGCTCCGGTCCCGGCCGGCTCATCGGAAGGCTGACGGCTCCTCCGGCCGCTCCTGGGGCCAG
>NZ_JBEYVX010000060.1:0-37911 GCF_040644195.1 Streptomyces sp. NPDC047014
GCCGGCATCCGGCCCGGAGTCCTGCCGGGGTCCGGCCCGGCGCCCGGCCCCGCGCCCGGCCCCGGCCCGGCCGGCCCCGGGCACCCGCGACCCGCCCGCAGCACAATCGTCCCGCCGCCCACGGACGAATCGCCGGGCGGACACCCTTACGTGTGAAGCCGGGTTGGTCGTGTTGTTCGGCGGGGGCCCGAAAACTAGCTTCCTCCCCGGAGGTGACGGCCCGGATGACTGTCTGTGCCATCGAGATGACGACCACGGCCCCGTTCACGATCTCCGCGGACGGGTCGTACGCCGCCCGGCTCGCCGGGGAGGGCGAGGCCCGCTACGCGGAGCGCTGGACCCTCGCCGGACCGGAGCCGTACGCGGTGCCGCTGCCCCTCGCCCAGCCCGAGGAGGGCGACAGCGAGGTGCTTCCGCTCGCCGACGGGCGCGTGCTGATCCACCGGCGGGTCGCGGACCGCCACGCTTTCGCGCTGCTGTACCCGACGGGCGCCGCCGCCGGGCCGCGCACCGGGGAGCTCCAGCTGGGCGCGCTGGACGCGCAGGAGGGCGTACGGGTCACCCTGCTCCCGCCGTCGCCGGACGGGTACGGGGCCTACGCCCTGGCCGCCGGGGAGACCTCGACCATGCTGTGGCAGGTCTCCGGCTGCGCCTTCGGCCCGCAGCGGATCGTCACGATCCCCGGCCGCTGCTCGGGCGGGGTCTGGCTGGACCGCACGGGCCGGCTGCTGGCGCTGGACCGCGAGCTGGACGGCACGGTGAAGTCCGTCGCCGTGGACCTGGGCCGGGGCGGCGAGGTCACCCCGCTGCTCCAGATCACCGACGACAGCGAGGACCGGCTGCTGCTGGCCGACCCGGACAGCGGGCTGCTGCTGATCCGCTCGGACGCCCCCGGCATGCCCCGGCTGGGCTGGGGGGTGCTGGGCAGCTCCCGCCCGGTCCGCTTCCCGGAGTGCCTGCGGCCCGCGGAGGCGCGGCCCTTCGCGGTGCAGCCGGGGCAGGCGCTGATGCCGGAGACCTGCGGGGTGGCGCTGTGGATGCCGGAGGGGGACATCGGGCTCTGGCGCCCCGCCGACCGGCACGTCTTCCGCGTCGCGGCTCCGGCGGGCTGGCTCGCGGGGGGCGGCCTGTGGAGCGCGGAGGGCCGCCTGCACCTCCCGTACGCGACACCCGAGGTGCCCTGCGGGCTGGTCGGGCTGAGCCTGCCCTCGGCTCCCCCGCCGCCGGTACGCAGGGACGCGCGGCCGGCCGAGCCCGCACCGCCCGCAAGCCCGGAGCCCGCGCCGGCCCCCCGCCCGGTGCCCCTCCAGCAGGCGCCGCTGGCGGGGCGGTAGCGGGGGGCACGGACGCGCGTACGACGCCGGTACACCCCCCGGGGCTCAGCCGTGCCTGAGCCCCAGGACCTCCGCCGCCGCGAAGGTCTCGTCCGCCGGGCGGGAGGCGTAGTGCGCGGTCAGGACCTCGTCCAGCTCCTCGTACGAGAACGCCTCCTTGCCGGTGTCGAACTTGGCGGCCACCTTCGGCCGGTCCATCACGACGACGATCCCGCCGTGTACGACGAACAGCTGGCCCGTGGCCCGCGCCGAGGCGGGCGAGGCCAGATAGCCGACGAGCGGGGCCACGTGCTCGGGGGCGAGCGCGTCCAGCCGCCCTTCCTCGGGGACCTGGAAGCCGGCGAAGACGTCCTCGGTCATGCGGGTGCGGGCGCGCGGGCAGATGGCGTTGGCCGTCACCCCGTACTTGGCGAGGGCCAGGGCGGTGGAGGTGGTGAGGCCCACGATGCCGCCCTTGGCCGCCGCGTAGTTCGGCTGGCCGGCGGAGCCGCCGAGGAACGCCTCGGAGGAGGTGTTCACGATCCGGCCGTAGACCGGGCCGCCCGCCGCCTTGGACCGCTCGCGCCAGTGCGCGGCGGCGAAATGGGTGGTGTTGAAGTGGCCTTTGAGGTGGACCCGGATGACCGAGTCCCACTCCTCCTCCGACATGGAGAAGATCATCCGGTCGCGCAGGATGCCCGCGTTGTTCACCAGCACGTCGAGCTTGCCGAAGCTGCTCACGGCCAGTTCGACCAGCTCACGGGCCTGCCCGAAGTCGGCCACGTCGCCGAGGTGGGCGACGGCCCGGCCGCCCGCCGCGCGGATCTCCTCGGCCACCTCCTGGGCGGGCGCGGCCGACGCCTCCCCGGAGCCGTCGCGGCCGGGCTGGCCGAAGTCGTTGACGACCACGCTCGCGCCGAGCCGCGCCAGCTCGATCGCCTCGGCCCGGCCGAGCCCGCGGCCCGCGCCCGTGACGATCGCGGACAGTCCCTCAAGTGGCAGTGCCATCCGTACGGTTCCCCTCGGTCTCGGGTCAGAGCTCGATGCACGTGCGCAGGGCCACGCCCGTACGCATCTGGTCCAGGGCGTCGTTGACCTCGGCCAGGCCCACCCGGTGCGTGATCAGGTTCTCCAGGTCGATCCGGCCGGCCCGCCACAGCGCGATGGTGCGCTCGTAGGAGCGGAGCACGTCGCCGCCGCCGTACATCGACGGGAGGATCTTCTTCTCGTCGAAGAACAGCGAGAACATGTTGATCTGGTAGTTGTCGTCGAGTGCGCCCGCGCCGACCACGACGACGGAGCCGCCGCGCCGCGTCATCTCGTACGCCTTCTGGACGGTGGCGGACCTGCCGACGACTTCGAAGACGTAGTCGAAGCCCTCGCCGCCGGTGATCCGGTTCCTGGCGTCGGCGAACTCCTCCGGGGAGACGGCCTCGGTGGCGCCGAAGCGGAGCGCGGCCTCGCGGCGCGAGGCCACCGGGTCCACGGCGACGATCTGCGCGGCTCCTCGGACTTTGGCGCCCTGTACGACGGAGATGCCGACGCCGCCGCAGCCGATGACGGCGACGGAGGAACCGGCCTCCACCTGGGCGGTGTTGATGGCCGCACCGAGGCCGGTGGTGACGCCGCAGCCGATGAGCGCGGCGATGTCGAAGGGCAGGTCGTCGGGGATGGGGACGGCGCAGGCGGCCGGGACCACCATCTCCTCGGCGAAGGTGCCGGTGCCGGCGAAGCCGAAGATGTCGCCCTCGCCGCGGCGGAAGTTGGGGGTGGCGACGTTCCCGAACGCCTCCAGGCACAGGTGCCCCTGGCCGCGCCGGCAGGAGGGGCAGCGGCCGCAGGGCGGCAGCCAGCAGACCAGGACGCGGTCTCCGACGGCGTGGCCGGTGACGCCGTCACCGATGTCGGTGATCACCCCGGAGCCCTCGTGACCGGGGACGAAGGGGGCGGGCTGGGGCAGTACGCCGCTCATCGCGGACAGGTCGGAATGGCACAGGCCGGTGGCCCTGACGCGGATCCTCACCTTGCCGGGGCCGAAGCCGACGGCCCGCATGTCGTCGACGACTTCCAGCTTGTCCTGGCCAATCTCGCTCTGCAGTGCTGCGCGCACGGTGCGGCTCCTGTCGGTGCTTGCCGGGGGGCGGGTGAGTCGGAGTGGGTGATCGGGAGGGTGCTCAGGCGTGGTCGACCACGGTGTCCGCGAGGACCGGCGCGTCGTCCCGTTCGGCGGCGGTCACCGACACCAGGACCCGGCCTGGCTCCTCCCACATCCGGATGCGCAGGGTCTCGCCCGGGAAGACGATCCCGGCGAAGCGGGTCCGGTAGGCGCGGACCCGGGAGACGTCCCCGCCGAGGGCCGTGTCGACGACGGCCTTGAGGGTCATGCCGTAGGAGCACAGGCCGTGCAGGATCGGCTGCTCGAAACCGGCCAGCTTGGCGAATTCGGGGTCCGCGTGCAGGGGGTTCCAGTCACCGGAGAGCCGGTAGAGGAGGGCCTGGTCCTCGCGGATACGGCGCTCCTCGGTCCGGTCCGGCGCCCGCTCGGGCAGCTCCTCGCGGGCGGAGGGCCCGCGCTCGCCGCCGAAGCCGCCTTCTCCCCGTACGAAGATCTGCGCATCGCTGGTCCAGAGCGGACCGTCGGCGTCCGCGACCTCGGAGCGCAGCACGATGACGGCGGCCTTGCCCTTGTCGTAGACGGCGGCGACCTTGGAGCTGGAGGTGGCGCTCCCCTTGACGGGGATGGGCCGGTGCAGCTCGATGGAGTGGCCGCCGTGCAGGACCTGCGGGAGGTCGACGTCGATGCCGGGCTGGCCGAGGCCGCCGAGCATGGCCATGCCGGCGCCGGCGACGGTGGCGAAGCTGGGGAGGACGTGGAGCCGGGATTCGAGGGTGTAGCGCAGCTCGTCGGGGTCGGTGGCGGGCAGGCCCGCGCCGAGGCCGAGGTGGTAGAGCTGGATGTCCTTGTGGTCCCAGCCGATGTCCCCCTGGCGGGGGTCGGCGGCGAGGGCCCGGGCGGCGTCGATGGGCATGGTGCTGCGGCTCCCTGTCTTCGGGGGGTGGTGCGGGGTGCGGGGTGCGGGGTGCGGAGTGAGGGGTGCGGGGTGCGGGGTGCGGGGAAGACCTCGGCGCGACCGTCCGCACCGTCGGCCGCACCGAGGTCGCCTGCGGGGCCGGTTCTAGAACGCGTTCCAGTCCGGCCGGTGAGGGAATGTATAACGCACGCCCCCGCACTTGGGAAGACTCCTGACTTCACGTCAGATAGGCTTTCCCGGTGGACGAAATGCCCGTGGAACACCGCCGCGGCCGCGCGCTGCGGGTGCTGCTGGAGCCGCCGAATCCGGCCCTGGCGCTCCAGCTCGGCCTGCAGCCGGACATCGAGGTCGTACGGGACCTCACGGCACGCCCGGCGGTGGCGCTGGTGGAGGAGGCCGGCTCCGTGCCGGGCCTGCTGGCGGACGATCCGGAATGCCGGGTCCTGGTCCTGACGGGCTCGGCCCATGCGGGGCTGGCGGAGGCCGTGGTGGCCGCCGGGGCGGCGGGGCTGGTCCTGCGGGACGGGCCGGTCGGGGACCTGGCGGAGGCGGTCCGGCGGGCCGCGCGGGGGGAGACGGTCATCGATCCCGCGCTGGGGTGAATCCTTTCGGGGGGCGCGTGCCTCTTGTAGGTGTATCCCGGCACCGTGGCCGGGACCCGGACCGGAGGTACTGAAATGACCGCTGTTCTCCTGGGCGGCGCGGCCGTCCTGCTCTCCCTCTGCATCATGGCCGTCATGCGCCGGCGGTGCCGGTCCCGTGGCTGACCGTACGGACTGGCCGGGCGAGTACCTGGTGCTCGCCGCGCAGGCCGGTGACCTGGACTCGCTCACGGCGCTGGTGGAGAGTGCGCATCCGAACGTACGCCGCTTCGCGTACTCGCTGTGCGCGTCGCGCGAGGACGCGGAGGACGCGGCGCAGGAGGCGCTGATCATCCTGTACCGCCGGATCGGCATGCTGCGGGCTTCGGGGGCGCTGGCCTCGTGGATGTTCCGCATCGTCCGCAACGAGTGCCTGCGGCGGGCGCGGCTGATCCCGAAGGAGCGGGTGCCGGTGCCGGACGGGGCGGTGGGCTCGGCGGAGGAGGAGGTACTGCGGCGGCTGGAGGCGGGCCGGGTCGCGGAGGCGATCGCGGCGCTGCCGGTGGAGCAGCGGCGCGTACTGATCATGCGGGATGTGCAGGGGCGGAGCGGGCGGTGCACGGCCGACGCGCTCGGTCTCAGCACCGCGGCGATGAAGTCCCGCCTGCACCGCGCCCGCGCGACGCTCCAGCTGAGCCTGGGGGCGGCCCATGCCCACGACTGAGGCGAAGCGCAGCTTCGCGAGCGCGTCCGTCCCGCGCCACCTGGCCCGGGGGGCCCTGGGCTTCGGCAGCCTGGCCGCTGCCGTAGCCCTCTTCCCGGCCTACGGCCCCGTCACCCTGGCCCTGGCCCCGATCGGCCTGCTCGCCCTCCGGGGCTGCCCGATGTGCTGGACCATGGGCCTGATCGAAACGATCTCCCGGGGCCGCCTGCGCCGCGAGTGCACGGGGGGCACCTGCGAACTGAAACGCTAGACGGCGGGCGCGGAGGCCCCCCGGGCGCGCACTGGACGGGGGAGGGCGGCGGCTGGCACCAGACAACCTGGAACCGAGGGTTCAGGCGGCTTCCCACTTGAAGCGGCCTTCGAGGCGGTCCGGGCTGAGGTAGGCGTAGCCGCCGCCGTAGGCGAAGTTGAGGAAGTAGGGGTGGCCGTCCCCGTGGGCGAGTTTGAGGAAGAAGCGCCACGGGGCCTCGTAGCCCGGCCAGTCGGGGTACGACGGGCGTCCGCCCATGTAGTGGTCGACGGGGAGGATCCCGTCCTCCTCCAGCTCCGCTTCCTGTTCGGCCGTCACCGGCCGGAAGTCGATCCGGAACACGACGGGAACCAGCTCCTCCTCCGCGTCGAAGGCCCACAGGGAGCGGCCCGTGGTCCCGGGCGGCCCGATGACGGCGAAGTCCGGGATCCGGCCGCCCGGCTGGACGAGGAGTACGGCCTCTCCGTCGTCGGCGTCCATGCCGCCCGTTTCGTAGTCGTCGTAGGAGAGGAAGAGGTACGCCATCCGCGGTTCCTCGCCGGGCTTGCCCGGGACGGGGAACTGGCCGATGAAGTCCAGCGGGACTCCCGTTCTCGGGGACACGGGCCAGCTGGGCTCACCGAGCCAGACGGGATCGCCGCCCAGCTTCGCGACGGGCGCGGCGACGGGGGTCCCGGCCGGCACGAGGCGCATCTCGAACCGGGGAAGATACGCGGCGTCGTACGGGCCTTCGGCGCCCGGGGCGGGGCGTTGGAGGTGCATGCCGGGACCCTGCGTCCGTGTTCCGCCCACCACGCTAGGGCCAGACCAGGCCCTCGGCGGTCCAGGTGACGCCCTTGTTGCGGCAGAGGCAGAAGGGGTGGCCGATGGGGTCGGTGTAGACACGGAAGCCGTAGCCCTCGGGGTCGGTGCAGTCGCGCTGGAGGGTGGCTCCGAGGGCCAGGACGCGGGACTGCTCGGCCTCGATGTCGTCCACCTCGAAGTCGAGGTGGAACTGCTTCGGGTGCTCGGCGTCCGGCCACTGCGGGGCGCGGTAGTCCTCGACCTGGATGAAGGCCAGTTCGACCTGCCCGAACTGGATCCCGGCCCAGTGCGCGTTACTGCTCTCCTTGACCGGAAGCCCGGTCACTTCGGAGTAGAAGGCGGCCAGCTTCATCGTGTCCGGGCAGTCGATAATGAAGTCGGTAAGTCGCAGCATCCCGCGATCTTGCCACAGCACCGCGGGATGCCGGGACCCTGCGCGGCGCCACCCCGAACCCCCGTCGCGGAGGCCGACCTCAGCCCCGCCGGCGATTGAGGCGCGGGGTCCGGGGCGGGCCCCAGGAGGCCGGGCCGGCCGGCGAGGTCAGCGCCTCAGGAGCGTGAGCACCGCCGCGCCGCCCAGGCCGATGTTGTGGGACAGGCCCACCCGGGGGGACGGGACCTGGCGGGGGCCGGCCTCCTCGCGGAGTTGCCAGACGAGTTCCGCCGCCTGGGCCAGGCCCGTCGCGCCCAGGGGGTGGCCCTTGGAGATCAGGCCGCCTGAGGGGTTCACCACCCATCGGCCGCCGTACGTCGTCGCGCCGCTCTCCGCCAGGGCCCCCGAGGCTCCCTCCGCGCACATGCCCAGCGCCTCGTACGTCAGCAGTTCGTTGATCGAGAAGCAGTCGTGGAGTTCTATCACGTCCACGTCCTCGATCCCGAGGCCCGCCGCCTCGTACACCTGGCGCGCAGCCGCCGCCGTCATTCCCCTCCCCACCACGTCCATGCACGTGCCCGACGCGAAGGACGCCTCCGTGTCCGTCGTCATCGCCTGGGCCGCGATCTCCACCGCCCGCCCGTGCAGACCGTGCCGCACCACGAAGCGTTCCGACACCACCAGCACCGCCGCCGCCCCGTCCGAGGTCGGCGAGCACTGGAGCTTCGTCAGCGGCGCGTGGATCTGCTTCGAGGCGAGGATCTCCTCCACCCCGTACACGTCCCGGAACTGCGCGTTCGGGTTGTTCGCCGAGTGCCGGTGGTTCTTCGCCGCGACCGCCGCCAGCTGCGCCGCCGTGGTCCCGTAGCGGTCCATGTGCTCGCGTGCCGCGTTGCCGAAGATCTGCGCCGTCGGCGGGGACATCTCGAAGCCGTGCCCCGCCGCCATGATCCCGTAGTGCCGCGCCACCGGCGAGCTCGCGAAGTCGCCGCCGTCCGCCCCGCCGCCCAGCGCGCCCCGCTTCATCTTCTCGAAGCCCAGCGCCAGCACGCAGTCGCTCATCCCGCCCGCCACGAACTGCCGCGCCATCATCAGCGCCGTCGCGCCCGTCGCGCAGTTGTTGTTCACGTTGTAGACCGGGACACCGCTCAGCCCCAGCTCGTACGCCGCCCGCTGGCCCGCCGTCGACGGCTGGAAGCAGTAGCCCGCCGCCACCTGTTCCACCAGCCCGTAGTCCACGCCCGCGTCCGCCAGCGCCGCCCGCCCGGCCTCCCGCGCCATGTCCCAGTACTGCCAGTCCCGCGACTCCGGCTTCTCGAACTTGGTCATGCCCACGCCCGCGATATACGCCTTCATAGACCCGGAAATCCCCTCAGTCCCTCGGAAGGCCGAGAATCCGCTCGGCCACGACATTCAGCTGGACCTGCGTCGTACCCCCCGCGATCGTCAGGCAGCGCGACATGAGCATCCCGTGCACCACCCGCTCCCCCGCCCCCTCCCGCACCGCGCCCTCCGGCCCCAGCAGTTCGAGCGCCAGCTCGGCCGTACGCTGCTGGTGCGGGGTCTGGATGAGCTTGCGTACGGAGGCCCCCGCGCCCGGCGCCACCCCCGACACCTGCTGGAGCGTCGTGCGCAGCCCGATGCACGCCAGCGCGTGCGCCTCGGCGGCCAGCGCGCCGATCCGCGCCCCGTACGCGGCGTCCAGACCGGCGCCCGACCCGGCGTCCAGACCGGCGCCCGGCCCGGCATCCCGACCACCGGCCCGCGCCAGCAGCGCCTCCAGCCCCGTGTCGAAGGTCATCTGGTCCGCCATGTGCACGCGTTCGTCGCCGAGGGTGTGCCGGGCCACCCGCCAGCCCTCGTCCGCGCCGCCCACCAGCGCATCCGCCGGGAGCCGCACCTCGTCGAACCACACCTCGTTGAAGAGCGCGTCCCCGGTGATCTCCCGCAGCGGCCGCACCTCGATGCCCGGCGTGTTCCGCATGTCGACGACGAAGTAGCCGAGCCCCTTGTGCTTCGGCGCCTGCGGATCCGTCCGCGCCAGCAGGATCCCGAAATCGGCCGTCCGCGCGGAACTCGTCCACACCTTCTGTCCGTTGACCACCCAGGAGCCGTCCTCCGCCCGCTCCGCCCGCGTCCGCAGCGAGGCCAGGTCCGAGCCCGCGCCCGGCTCGGAGAAGAGCTGGCACCAGGTGAGGTCCCCGCGCAGCGTCGGCAGCGCGTAGGCGTCCCGCTGCGCCCGCGTGCCATGGGCCAGCAGCGAGGGCAGCACCCATGTCGCGATGCCCAGGTCCGCGAGCCGCACCCCCGCCGCGGCCAGCTCCTGCTGTACGACCAGCTGTTCCGCGGGCCCCGCCCCCCGCCCGTACGGCGCCGGGAGGTGCGCGGCGGCGTAGCCCGTCGGGGCCAGGACCCGGCGGGCGGCGGCCGGGTCCAGCCCGCGCGCGTCCGCGATGGCCGTACGGGCCTCCGCGCGGTGCGCCTCCGCCTCCGGCGGCAGCTCCAGCCGCAGTTCGCGCCGCGCCCCGCCCGCCGCGCACCGCACGGCCCGCAGCCGGTGGCCGTCGCCGGGCCCGAGCAGCTGCCGGGCGACGAGCGCCCGCCGCAGGTAGAGGTGCGCGTCGTGCTCCCAGGTGAAGCCGATTCCGCCGAGGATCTGGATGCAGTCCTTCGCGCAGCTGTAGGCCGCATCCAGCGCGGTACCGGCGGCCAGCGCGGCCACCAGCGAGCGCACCTCGGCCGGCTCGTCCATGGCCCGCGCCGCGTCCCAGGCGAGCGCGCGGGCCTGCTCCAGCCGCACCAGCATGTCGGCGCACAGGTGCTTGACCCCCTGGAACCGCCCGATGGGCCGCCCGAACTGCTCCCGCGTCCGCGCGTGTTCGGCGGCGGTGTGCAGCGCCCAGGCGGCGGTGCCGCAGGCGTCGGCGGCGAAGAGGGCGCAGGCCAGGTCCCGTACGAGGGCCGCGTCCAGCTCCAGCAGCCGGTCCCCGCCCACCACCGCGCCCCGCGCCCGGACCTCGGCCGTGGGGCGGGTGGGGTCGGCGGACTCGTGCGTACGGATCTCCAGCGCGCCCGCGTCCACCGCGAACCAGCGCGTGCCGTGCGCCGCCTCCGCCGCCAGCAGGACGAGATCGGCCTCCCCGGCGCCGAGCACGGGCGGCGCCACCCCGTCGAGCAGGTGCCCGCCGCCCTCCACGGCCACGGCGGTGAGGCTCCCGGGGCCGAGGGCCACCGCCCCGACCCGCCCGTCGAGCGGCGCCGCCCCGGCCCGGTCCAGCAGTACGGAGGCCAGCGCGCTCGGCAGGTACGCCCCGGGCAGCGCCGCGCGGGCCGCCTCCTCGACGACGACGGCCAGGTCGAGCAGGGTCCCGCCCTCCCGGTGCGGCTCCAGCAGCCCGGATTCCGCGAGCGCGTCCCAGTACGCGGGCCGCACCCCCGTGCGCGGCGGGCTGTCGAGGAGCTTGCGGACCTCCCCGGGCGGCACGGTCCGCGCCACCCAGCCGCGCACGGCCTCGGCCAACTCCCGCTGTTCCTGCGTGATTCCGATGCCCATGCGCGGCAGAGTAGAACACGTTCCAATCTGACGGAAGGTCAGGAAACCCAGAAAGCCGTCACATCCGCCGTCCCCTCCTCCGCCTCCTCCGCCGTCCCCTCCGCTACTCGCGCGTCAGCGCCGTCTCCGACGCGACCCGCGTCAGCTTCTCCGGATTGCGCACGTAGTACAGCCCCGCGATCCGCCCCTCCACCACGCTGATCGCGAAGACCCCGTCCAGCTCCTCCCCCTGGTGCGCCAGGAGCGCCGGGCTGCCGTTGACCAGGGTGGGCGTGAGGGCGACCGGCCAGCGGTTCTTCGCCGCCCCGCCCATGATGAACCGGGCCACCTTGTCCGCGCTGACGATCGGCCGCACCGCCGCCTGCCGGACCCCGCCGCCGTCGCTCATCAGCACCGCGTCCGGGGCCAGGACATCCAGCAGCCCTTGCAGATCCCCCGTCTCCAGCGCCCGCCGGAAGGACTCCAGCACCGCCCGGGTCTGCCCCGGGGACACCGTCGCCCGGGGCCGGCGGGCGTCGACATGGCGGCGGGCGCGGTGGGCGATCTGCCGGACCGCCGCCGGGGTCTTGTCCACCGCCGCCGCGATCTCCTCGTAGCCCACGTCGAACGCCTCCCGCAGCACGAAGACGGCGCGCTCGGTCGGCGAGAGCGTTTCGAGGACGAGCATCATCGCCATCGACACGCTCTCCGCCAGCTCGGCGTCCTCGGCCACATCGGGCGCGGTGAGCAGCGGCTCCGGCAGCCAGGGCCCCACGTACGCCTCGCGCCGGCGGCTCATCGTGCGCAGCCGGTTCAGGGCCTGCCGGGTGGTGATCCGCACCAGGTAGGCCCGCCGGTCGGTGACCTCCGCCAGGTCCACCTTCACCCAGCGCAGCCAGGTCTCCTGGAGCACGTCCTCGGCGTCCGCCGCCGAGCCGAGCATCTCGTAGGCGACGGTGAAGAGCAGATTCCGGTGGGCGACGAAGGTCTCCGTCGCCGGGTCGTGCGCGTCCACAGCGGTCCTCTTTCCTCGTGGGCGGGGCGGGGATCGGGATCGCCTAGGCGGCCGGTTCCCTCACCGGCGCCGCCGCCGCGCGTCCGGCCCGCCGCAGCTCCCGCTCCCGCACGCCGCCGGCCGAGATCTTGTGCACCCGGTACGCGCCGGGCTCGCGCCGCTCGTCCACCAGCGCCTTGACCACTCCCCCGCACACGAACTCCTTGAGCTTCGCCGCCGGGCGCCCGCCGATGTGGAACCAGGTCGCGATGTCGTTCCGGCGGGAGATCTGGAAGATCCCGGCGCCCCGCCCCAGGCTGAGGCACTGCCCGGCGAACAGCGAGTTCATGGTCTCCGGCCGCTCCCCCGCGATCCGGCTCAGCACCGTGTCGGCGGCCCGCGCCCCCAGCGGCATCGCCGCCTGGCAGCTCATCCGGGGCGGCAGCCCCGAGGGCGCGGCCGCGTCACCCGCCGCGACGATCCGTACGTCGTCCACGCTGGTCAGCGTCTCGTCCGTGAGCAGCCGCCCCAGCGGGTCGGTGCTCAGCCCGCTGTACACGGCCAGGTCCGGCACGCCGAAACCGGCGGTCCAGATGGTCACCTCGCTCGGCAGCACGCGGCCGTCCCGCAGCTCCACGCTCTCCCGGGTCACGGCCGTCACCCGCGTACCGGCGCCTTCGAGCACCGTCACGCCGAGGGCGGCCAGCCGCCGGGCCACGGCCCGCCGCGCCCGCCGGTGCAGGTACGGGCCGAGCGCGCCGCCGCACACCAGGGTCACCCGGCGCCCCAGCTCGGCCAGTTCGGCCGCCGTCTCGATCCCGGTCGCACCCGCGCCGACGACCGTCACCGGGGCGGCCGGCGCGGCCGCGTCGAGCGCGGGCCGCAGCCGCTGCGCCTCCTCCAGCGAGGCGATCGGGTAAGCGAACTCGGCGGCTCCGGGCACGCCCGGATCGGCGCTGCCGCTGCCGACCGCGTAGACCAGGTAGTCGTAGCCCACGGTGCCGCCGACGGCCAGCGTCAGGCTGCGGCCGGGCGCGTCGATCCGCGTCACGGTGTCGGTCACCAGCCGGACGCCCTCGGCGAGCACGTCGCGGTAGTCGACCACCGCGTCGTCACTGCCGCCGACCAGCTGGTGCAGGCGGATCCGGTGGACGAAGGCGGTACGCGGGTTGACCAGCGTCACGCGCACGCCGTCGCGCATCATCAGCCGATTCGCCGCCATGACCCCGGCGTACCCGCCGCCGATCACGATGACCTCGACGGCCTCGGTGTTCTCGTTCATGGTGTCTCCCGGTCGGGCTGGATTCGCTCCTACGCCCTTGAGACACCGCACCCCGGAATCCTGTGACAACGTGTGACCCGGATCACCCGGCACACCCAGGATCAGCGGCTGCGGGGCACAGCCGTATCCGCCTCGATGGGCCTCCCGTACGGAGGCCCGTCGAGGGGTTCGGATCAAGCGGAGACGGACCTCACGAAGGCGGCGAAGGCGCCGTGCCCGACGGTGAACACGGGCCCGTCGACCACCTTGGAATCCCGCACGGCAACCAGGCAGGGCTGCTGGGCCACTTCGATGCACTCCCCGCCGGTGTCCGCGCTGTACGAGGACTTCTGCCAGGCCAGGGACCCGATCGGGGCGCACTCGATGCAGTCCCCGCCGGTGTCACCGCTGTACGAGGACTTGCGCCAGGCCAGGTCCCCGAGCGGGGCGCACTCGATGCACTCTCCGCCGGTGTCACCGCTGTACGAGGACTTACGCCACATTGCGTCCGTCAAGTGCTGGGTGGTGTCCATAGCGCTCCTTCATTACGCGGGCGATCAGCGCCGTCGAGTCCTCCAGGGAGTGCGCGGCGGCCTGCAAGTGATCGTATCGGAGCGAACCCTCCCTGAGCGCTTGCGCATTGGCCGTCATATGGCCCTGAACGAAGTCCTCCGTGTAGACGATGTCGGGGTCCCTGCTGTCGAAGCGCAGAAGCGTGAACGACCCCAGCTGCCCGGCATGGGCACCCGCCTCGAACGGCAGGATCTGCACGTTCACGCCCTCCCGCTGCTGGAGCATCAACAGGTGCGCAAGCTGCTCCCGCATGACCTGTCGGCCGCCTACTTCCTGGTGCAGGACAGCCTCGCTCAGCACGACCCACATCAGCGGGGTGTTCTCGCGGTAGAGGATCCGCTGCCGGTCCATCCGAGCGGCCAGCTTGGCGTCAAGGTCCTCGCCCTGGTTCCGTACTCCGAGGACCGCCCGCGCGTAGCCCTCCGTCTGCAGCAGTCCGTAGACCAACTGTCCCTGGAACGTGGAGACGTAGGCCGCCCTGGCCTCCATGTCCGCGTACGCCCGGAACCATGACGGCAGGACACTCCGCAGGACGAGCCCCACGAGCCGCGAGAAGTAGCCGTCCGTACCGAGAGCCCCATCCACCCGCTCGGAGAAGTCGCGGGTCGGGATGCGGCGGCCGTTCTCGACCATGCCGATCAGTGAGCCGGTGCAGTAGATCAGGTCGCCCAACTCATGCTGCTTGAACCCGGCGGCTTCACGCAGCCGCCTCAACTCGAAGCTGTAGTAGTCCAGCGGGGACGCACTGGGATCGATAGGACGGGCCTTGCCCATGGGACGGTCACCCCCAAATCGTCGAACGATGCGGAGCAGAGCGTAGCCACGCGACTCCATCCCGGTGACCGAATTCACCGAACGAGGTACACAGCCCGCACCCGTGCGGTACCGCGGCCTGGGCCGGGGGGCCAGAGGCCGAAAACACCCCATGCGGGGGTTAGGGTCGGCGGCGTACGGCCGTCAGCAGCAGGAGATCTCATGCCGTCAGGGCACATGCAGCAGGACACCTCTCAGTCCCGGCCGGCCGGGCCGCGCCCGTTGGCGCCGATCCCCTTCGACGTCGAGTCGGTCTTTCCGGAGCTTGCCGGTACGGCGCGCACGGTCACTCTCCTCTACCCCCGTGCCGGGCAGCCGGGCCCCGGCGACAGCTCCATCGGCGGGCCGCTGCTGTGGCCGGCCGGTGAGTCCTGGCCGATGTGCGCCGAACCGGACCACTACAAGCCGCTCGACGCGCCCGTCGGGCCCGACCCGGTCGCGATGGTTCCGGTGGTCCAGCTGTACGCACGGGACGTGCCCGGCCTCGTCTTCCCCGCCGGCACCGACCTCCTGCAGATCCTGTGGTGCCCGCTCGTGCACGAGGACGACCAGTACGCGGCCAACCCCCGGCTCCACTGGCGCGACACGGCCCGGACGGCCGCCGACGTCGCTGACGGCCGACCGCCCCGCCCCCACACCGCGGAGGAGGACTACCTGCCCCGCCCGTGCACGGTGTCCCCCACACCCGCCCTGGAATACCCGAACCGGGATCTGCCCGCCGGGCTCAGCCAGCAGATCGGCGAGCGCTTCGAGGCCCTGCGGGAAGAACGCGGCTTCGACTACTTCGAGGTGGCCACCACCCAGCAGAGCAAGGTCGGCGGCTATCCGAGCTGGACCCAGCAGCCCGACTGGCCTGACTGCGCGGGCTGCCGCACGCGCATGGAGCACCTGCTCAGCGTCACCGCGACCGAGGCGGGCATGGGCCGCTGGCTCCCCCTGGACGAACGCGCCCCCGGCCGGGACCGAGCCGAAACCCCGTCCTGGCGAGCCGAAGCAGACCCCGCCGCCCTCGGCACATTCGGACACCACATGTACCTGGGCGGCGGAGGCATGTACTTCTTCGTCTGCCGCACCTGCCCGGACACCCCCTCCACGCATCGCTACGACTGCTGAACCCCGGCCGTGGCGTCCTACCGGGCGGTAGGGCAGCATGGGGCGGCAGACGTGCTCACCTTCGGAGGAACCATGGCCAGCCCCAAGCCGGACACCCTTGCCGCCTTCGAGGCCGCCAAGGGGTTCATGCCCGTACGGGAAGGGCTCGCCCTGTACGAGGCCGCTGTCGAGGCCGGGCGGCTCGGGCTGCCGTTGCTGGAGGTCGGGACGTACTGCGGGCGTTCGACGATCCTGCTGGCCGACGCCGCGCGGGAGGCCGGGGTGGCCGCGATCACCGTGGACCACCACCGGGGCAGCGAGGAGCAGCAGCCGGGCTGGGAGTACCACGACCCGACGGTCGTGGACCCGGAGGTGGGGCTGATGGACACCCTGCCGTCCTTCCGCCGGACCCTGCACCGGGCCGGGCTGGAGGAGCACGTGATCGCCATGGTCGGGCGCTCGCCGCAGGTCGCCTCGGTGTGGGGCGGCCCGCTCGGCCTCGTCTTCATCGACGGCGGCCACACCGACGAGCATGCCACCGGGGACTACGAGGGCTGGGCCCCGCATCTGGCCGAGGGCGGCACGCTCGTCATCCACGACGTGTTCCCGGACCCGGCGGACGGCGGCCAGGCCCCGTACCGGATCTACCTGCGGGCCCTGGCCTCGGGTGCCTTCGAGGAGGTCTCGGTGACGGACTCGCTGCGCGTGCTGCGGCGCACCGGCGCCGGTATCTGACACGGCCCCGGCGGCGGCCGGTCTCTCGCGGGCGCGGCGGAAAACGCATACGCCCTCGCAACGCGCCGCCGCGTCCCATGGGCGCATGGACCACGACACGCCCCGGCGGGGGCTCCGGACCGTACTGTCCGGCGGCCTCGCCCTCCTCGTTCCGGCCGCCGCCCTGTTCGCCCTGCGGCGGCCGCTGCTGATGACCGCGCCCGCGTGCATGGCGGGGCGGTGGCACGGCTGCTACGACACCTTCAACGGCGTGGTGCTGATGACGCTGGTGGCGGTGCCGGTCAGCCTGCTGCTGGTGTGGGGCCTCGCGTACCTGCGGCGGAGGGCGGGCGGCCGGGCGGCCTGGCGGCGGTCCCTGGCGGAGGTCGGGATGGTCCACGGGACGGTGCCGTTCGTCTGGCTGATCCTCATGCCCGGCGCGGCTCCCGGTCTGGTCCCCGGCCGGCTGAGCCTCGTACCGCTGCGGGATCTGCTGACCATGGGGACGCTCGGGATCGCCGGGAACCTGCTGGTCTTCGCGGCGCTCGGGTTCTTCGCGCCGATCAGGTTTACCGCGCTTGCCTCGCTGCCCCGGATCCTGGCGCTGGGGGCGGGCTGCTCGGTGCTGGTGGAGACCGCGCAGTACGTGCTGCGGCTGGACCGGGTGTCGTCCGTGGACGATGTGCTGGTCAACGCGGCGGGGGCGGTGCTGGCCGGGCTGGCCTCGCGCCGCTGGTGGCGTACGGGCCCTCCGGCGCGGGCGGAGGCGGCCGGTCCGCGGGCGCTGCGGCGGACTGCCTAGGCTGCGGGGATGCGCGTACTGATCGTGGAGGACGAGCCCTATCTCGCCGAGGCCGTCCGGGACGGTCTGCGGCTGGCGGCGATCGCCGCCGACATCGCCGGGGACGGGGACACGGCCCTGGAGATGCTGGCGGTGCACTCCTACGACCTGGCGGTCCTGGACCGCGACATCCCCGGGCCCTCCGGGGACGAGGTCGCCCGGCACATCGTCGCCTCCGGGAGCGGGATCCCGATCCTGATGCTGACCGCCGCCGACCGGATCGACGACAAGGCGTCCGGCTTCGGGCTCGGCGCCGACGACTACCTCACCAAGCCGTTCGAGCTGCGCGAACTGGTGCTGCGGCTGCGGGCGCTGGACCGCAGGCGGGCCCATGCCCGGCCGCCGGTGCGGGAGATCGCGGGGCTGCGGCTGGACCCCTTCCGGCGGGAGGTCTTCCGCGACGGGCGCCCGGTGGCGCTCACCCGGAAGCAGTTCGCGGTGCTGGAGGTGCTGGTGGCCGCCGAGGGCGGGGTGGTGGGCGCCGAGGAGCTGCTGGAGCGGGCCTGGGACGAGAACGCCGATCCGCTGACGAACGCCGTGCGCATCACCGTGTCGGCGCTGCGCAAGCGGCTGGGCGCGCCGTGGGTGATCGCCACGGTGCCCGGGGTGGGCTACCGCATCGACACCGCGGGCCCGGTCCGATGAGCCGGACGCCCGCGCGTCACGGCCGGCGCCCCGGACCGAGCGCCCGGACGAGGCTCGCGCTCAGCTACGCCGGGTTCCTCGCGGTGGCGGGGGCGCTGCTGCTGGCGGTGGTGTGGGTCTTCCTGCTGCGCTACGTCCCCGACAACTCGCAGGGGCTGCTGGGCATCTCGCCGAACCGGTATCTCCTCATCCACACCTTCGCGCCCGCCGCCGCCTGGGCGATGGGCTTCCTGCTCGTCTTCGGCCTCGTCGGCGGCCGGCTGCTGGCGGGCCGGATGCTCGCGCCGCTCACCCGGATCACGGCCGCCGCGCGGGCCGCCGGGGAGGGCTCGCTGACGCACCGGATCGGGATGGAGGGGCGCCGGGACGAGTTCCGCGAGCTGGCCGACGCCTTCGACACCATGCTCGGGCAGCTGGCCGCGCACGTGGCCGAGCAGCAGCGGTTCGCCGCGAACGCCTCGCACGAGCTGCGCACCCCGCTGGCCGTCTCGCGGACGCTGCTGGAGGTCGCCCTCGGCGATCCGGAGCGGGACCGCGAGGAGGTCCTGACCCGCCTGCGGACCGTGAACACGCGGGCGATCGACCTCACCGAGGCGCTGCTGCTGCTCAGCCGCAGCGACCGGGGGACCTTCACCCGGAGCGAGGTGGATCTGTCCCTCACCGCCGAGGAGGCCGCCGAAGACCTGCTGGGCCCGGCCGAACGGCGCGGGATCACGCTCGACGTCACCGGCGGCCCGGCGCCGGTGCGGGGCTCGGCGGAGCTGCTGGCGCGGATGGTGACGAACCTCGTGCAGAACGCCGTCGTCCACAATCTGCCCGCCGGCGGCACCGTGACCGTGCGCACCGCCGTGGAGGGGGAGGCGGGCGTGCTGCGGGTGGAGAACACCGGCCCGCCGCTGGCGCCGGAGCTGGTGGCGACCCTGACCGAGCCCTTCCGCCGCGGCACGGACCGGGTACGGACCGACGAGCACGCGGGGGCGGGCCTGGGGCTGGCCCTCGTGCACAGCATCGTCCGCGCGCACGGCGGGAGCCTCGCTCTGGCCGCCCGGCCGGGCGGGGGGCTGCTCGTCACGGTACGGATCCCGGGCGCGGGGATGTCCGTACGTCATACAAGACGATGAGCGCACCGCGCCCTCGGATGGCCCACTCCGGACCGCGCCCGGGACCCCCGGTCTAGCATCGCCGCGTGCGCTACGACGACAGTCCCCCGCCCCCCGAATCCGGCTCCCCCGCCCCCGCGGACCGGCACTGGTTCACCCGACGCTCCACACTGGTCGTCGGGATCGCCGCCCTCGCGCCCGCCTGCCTCGCGGGCTGGATGCTGACCCAGGCGCTGTCCGGGGCCGGGCCGGGCGAGACCGGGCCCCGCACGGTGCCGCTGCCCGCCTCGCACTCGGCCCTCGGCCCCGGCCAGCGGGACGCGAAGCCCGGCTCCACCCCGGAGGCCGAGGCGAGCACGCCCGCCGCCGCTCCCGCCAAGGGCCCGCTCACCGGCCGGACCGTGGTCATCGACCCCGGGCACAACACCGGCAACTTCCAGCACACCGAGGAGATCGACCAGCAGGTCGACATCGGCACCCAGCGCAAGGAGTGCGACACCACCGGGACCACCACGAACTCCGGCTACATGGAGGCCGAGTTCACCATGGACGTCTCCGTGCGCGCCCGGAAGATCCTGGAGGAGCAGGGCGCCAAGGTGGTCCTCACCCACGAGACCGGCGCCCGCCCCTGGGGCCCCTGCATCACCGAGCGCGCCCGCATCGGCAACGAGGCGCAGGGTGACGCCGTGGTCTCCGTGCACGCCGACGGGGTCTCCTCCGGCAGCCGCGGCTACCACATCATCCTTCCGGCCACCGTCAAGGGCGGCGCCGCCGACACCGCGAAGATCGTCGGCCCCTCCCGCGCCCTCGGCGAGAAGATCGCCGCCAACTTCGCCCGGACCACCGGCTCCGCGCCCGCCAACTACCTCGGCGGCGGCACCGGCTTGGTCGTCCGCGACGATCTGGGCGGACTGAACCTGTCGACCCGCCCCAAGGTGTTCATCGAATGCGGCAACATGCGTGACGCCAAGGACGCGGCGCAGCTGACGAGTCCGGAGTGGCGGCAGAAGGCGGCACAGGGCATCGCGGACGGCATCGTCGGCTTCCTGGGCGGGTAGTCCCTCCCGGGCGTCCCGCCGGGACGCCCGCCGCCCCGATCCTCTCGGTTGCGGGATACCTCCGTACCATGGTGCCGCCCGCCCCGCTCCAGGCATGCTCTGCGACCGCGGCACCACGAGACGACCGAGACCGAGAAGGACACCTGAGACGTGAACATCCGCTCCCTCACTCGAGGCGACGGCGTGGTGATCGGAGCAGCGGTGCTGCTGTTCATCGCTTCGTTCCTCGATTTCTACTCCACCACCGGCGGCGACCTGCCGAGCGCCTGGGACACCGACGCCTACCGGCTGGTGCTGCCCAGCATCTTCCTGCTCGGCTTCATCGCCGCCGGTCTGCTGATCGCGGGCCGCTTCCAGCCGGAGACCCGCAAGGTCGTCGGTCTGCCGCTGGGGGCGTGGGGGACGGCCCTCGCCGTCTCGGCCGCCTGGTCCTCGCTGTGGGCGCTGATCACCTGCCCGAGCTCGATCGACCTGGGCGCGGGCGCCATCCTCTCCTTCCTCGCCACCCTGCTCCTGGCCGGTGTGGCGCTCTTCGGCGCGAAGGTCCCGGCGCTCGCCGGCTCGCTCGTGCCGGAGTCCCGGCCCGCCGCCCCGCAGCCGTACGGCGGCCAGCCCCAGCCGGGCGCCGGCTACGGCTACCCGGGCGGTCAGCAGCAGCAGCCCTACGGCTCCACCCCGCAGCCCGTCCCGCCGTACGGCGGCACCCCGCACCAGGGCCCCGGGCCGCAGGACGCGCAGCAGACCCCGGCGCCCGCCCCGGCCGCGGATTTCAGCCCGTTCTGGTTCGCGGTGCCGGTGGCCCGCCCGCTCTTCGCCGAGGACGGCTCGTCCGGGCAGATCGCGGAACTGGCGCCGGGCACCTGGTACCTGGCGGTCGAGCAGCGCGGCGCGGCCCTGGTCGCGCAGACCCAGGACGGCCGGCGCGGCGTCCTGAACGACACCTCGGGCATCCAGCGCGGCTGACCCGCGAGCGGCCCTCGGCGACGGCCCCCCGCCCTTCCGGGCGGGGGGCCGTTGCCCTACAGTCATCTGACGCATCGTCAGTCATGGCTGCCGCGCCGCCGGCCTCGCGGAGGGACCCGTACATGCGCCTCGGACTCGCACTCGGCTACTGGGGCCGCGGCCCCGGCGCGGACCACCTCGACCTTGCCACCGAGGCCGAGAACCTCGGCTACGACTCGGTGTGGACCGCCGAGGCATGGGGCTCGGACGCCTTCACCCCGCTGACCTGGATCGCCGCGCACACCTCGCGGATCCGGCTGGGCACCGCCATCGCCCAGATGGCCGCCCGCACCCCGACCGCCACCGCCATGCACGCCCTCACCCTGGACCACCTCTCCGGCGGCCGCATGATGCTCGGCCTCGGCCTGTCCGGGCCGCAGGTGGTGGAGGGCTGGTACGGGCGGCCCTTCCCCGCGAGCCCGCTGACCGCGACCCGCGAGTACGTCGACGTCATCCGGCAGGTGCTGCGCCGCGAGGGGCCGGTCGCACTGGACGGGCGCTTCCACGGCCACCCGTACCGCGGGGCGGACGGCACTGGGCTCGGCAAGCCGCTCAGGCCCATCACCCACCCGCTGCGCGCGGACCTGCCGCTGCTGCTGGGGGCCGAGGGGCCGAAGAACATCGCGCAGACCACACGGATCGCGGACGGCTGGCTGCCGCTGTACTGGTCCCCGACGCGTACGGACGTCTACCGGGCGGCGCTCACCGACCTGCCCGAGGGGTTCATGATCGCGCCGATGGCCCGCGCCCGGGTGTGCGAGGACGTGGCCGAGGGGCTGCTGCCGGTCAAGGCCATGCTCGGCTTCTACATCGGCGGCATGGGGCACGCGGCCCGCAATTTCCACGCCGACCTGATGGCGCGGATGGGGTACGAGGAGGAGGCCCGCCGCATCCAGCGGCTGTTCCTCGAAGGGCGCAAGGAGGAGGCGGTGCTCGCCGTACCGGACGCCTTCGCCGACGAGATCTCCCTGGTGGGGCCGCGGGAGCGGATCGCGGAACGGCTGGAGCTGTGGCGCAAGGGCCCGGTCACCGACCTGCTCGTGACGGCCCCGGACCCGCACACCCTGCGCGTCCTGGCGGAGCTCAACAGCTAGGGCGCGTCCGGCGCCCCGGGGGTCCCTGGGGTCTCCGGGGCCGCCTGTGGCACGGCCTCCAGCAGTTCCCGTACGTCCAGCGGCATCACGGCGATCTCGATGCTGCCGCCGCCCTCGTAGACGCAGGTGACGATCCGCGAGGCGGGGTTGATGGAGATCCCCTCCTTCACGGACGGCACCCGCAGGCCGGTGGCGCGGGCGCCCGGCAGCGGCAGCGGCGCGCCGCGTGCCGGGACCCAGCGGGCCGCGCCCTCGTCGGCGTACAGGCGGCCCATCCGCCAGCGGCCCTCGCCGGCCGGGCGGCGCGCCATCCCGGGGATCCCGGCCGGCGGGGCGGCGGCCATCCGCTCCCGGTGCTTGCGGCGCACCAGCCAGCCGACGCCCGCCGCCCCGAGGGCGGCCACCACGATCTCGATCACCGGCCCATTGAAACAGCCCGGCCGGCCGTCGGCCGGAGCGGCCCGGTCAGCCGCCGCTGAGCTGCGAGGTGCTGGGAACCTTGTCGACGACATTGGCCCCGGCGCTCTTGCCCGCCTCCTTCACCCCGTTGATCACGTTGTTGAAGGCGTCGATGTCGGCGTCGCCCGCCTGGCCCTTGCGCAGCTTGGTGGCCAGGCCCTTCAAGGACTCGATGCCCGCCGTCAGCGGCACCATCGCCTTCGACAGCAGCGGGTCGCCCTTGGCGTTCTCGGTGGCGGCCTTGAGCCGGTTGTAGGCGAAGGCGCCCGCGAGGCCCGCCTTGACCAGGGCGAAGGTGCGGCCCTTGGCGCCCTTCTTGAACTTGCCGTCGCGGTAGGGCTTGACGATCCACTGGTAGGTCGCCCCCGCGGCGAGGCCCGCGTTGGCCACGAAGCGCGTCTTGGCGAACTTCTGCTTCTCGGCCGAGGTCGAGGGCGACGGGGTCACCGCGGCCCTCTCGTCGGCCTCCACCGCCGCGGGCTCGGCCGCGGCCAGTGCGGCCAGCTCACCCATCGAGGCGGCGGACAGCTCCTCGCGCGGGGCACCGCCGCCGCTGCCGCAGGCGGTGGCGCCGGTCAGCAGCGCGGTCGACAGCACCACCGCCGTGAGGGCTCGACGGAATCGAACGGTCGTGGGTACGGACACGGTTTCCTCCGGGGACTCAGACGTCACCCGCAGCCTCACCCCGGCCCCGGAACCCCGCCACCGGACGGGCCCGTTCGGGTTTACCGCGCCGCCGCGCGGTAACACGGGCAGCATGAGCACTCACACACGCGTACGAAGCAGAGGAAGCAGTCAGGCAGGCCGCGCCGTCGCACTGGTGGCGGACGTGCTCGCCTTCATCATCGGTCTCTGGATCCTGCTGTACCTCCTGGACGCCAACCAGGGCAATTCTCTCGTGGCCCTCATCCACGACTGGGCCGCCTGGCTGTCCTCCTGGTCCTACGACCTGTTCAGTTTCAGCCGTGAATGGGTCCAGGTGGTGGTCGGCCACGGCATCGCCGCCGTGACCTACCTCCTCATCGGCCATGCGGTGGCCGGCTGGCTCTCCCGCCGCTGAGCCGGCTCAGGCGCAGCAGTCCGGTTCCAGCCCGGACGGCAGCGCGCCCCCGCCGAACACCTCGGTGGTGGCCTCGTCCCCGCCGAGCGCGGCCACGGCCAGGAGCAGCGACCCCGCCGTCCACGTCGTCTGCTCCACCGGCCAGACCGCCGCGTCCTGGAAGACGTAGCCCGTCCAGTACATGCCGTTCTCCGCGCGCAGGTGCCCGATCGACCGCAGGATCTCCAGCGCCCGGTCCGACTCCCCCGTCGCCCACAGCGCGAGCGCGAGCTCGCAGGACTCCCCGCCCGTCACCCACGGGTTCGGCAGCACGCAGCGCACCCCGAGGTCCGGGACCACGAACTCCTCCCAGCGGGCCGCGATCCGCGCCTGCGCCTCCGGGCCCGTCAGGGCGCCGCCGAGGACCGGGTAGTACCAGTCCATCGAGTAGTGGTCCTTGTCGAGGAACCGCTCCGGATGGCGCCGGATGGCGTGCCGCAGCGCGCCCGCCGCCAGCTCCCAGTCCGGCTGCGGCTCCTCGCGGTGCTCGGCCACCGCCAGGGCGCAGCGCAGCGCCTGGTGGATGGAGGAGGAGCCGGTGAGCAGGGCGTCCTTGACGGGCGTGCCGTCCGCCTCCCGCTTCCAGCCGATCTCGCCGCCCGGCTGCTGGAGCGCGAGGACCCATTCGACGGCCGCGTACACGGCCGGCCACATGCGGTCGAGGAAGGCGTCGTCCCCGGTGGACAGGTAGTGGTGCCAGACCCCGACGGCTATGTAGGCGGTGAAGTTGCTCTCGCGGCTCGCGTCCTGCGGCGTGGCGGTGTCCACGCCGTCCGGCCGGTCGGCGTAGGCCGCGTACCAGGAGCCGTCCGGGTTCTGGTGGCGCACGAGCCAGGCGTAGGCCCGCTCGGCGGCCTCGTGCTCCCCGGCGGCGTCCAGGGCCATGGCCGCCTCGGTGTGGTCCCACGGGTCGAGGTGGTGGCCGCGGAACCACGGGATGGCGCCGTCGGCGCGCTGGGCCGCGAGGATCCCCGCCACCGTCTCGGCGGCCTGCTCGGCCGTCAGTACGCCGTCCAGGACCAGGTGTTCGGTACGCCCGGGGGAGGTCACTGGGCCGCGCCGACGGGAAGGTGCGGCTTCGTCGCGTACGCCACGAAGCTCTTGCCGATGAGCGGGTTCAGGGCCTGCTCCGCGACCCGGGTGGCCAGCGGCTTCTTCATGATGTCCCAGACCAGGAGCTTGTGGTACGCCTTCACCGGCAGCGCCTTGTCGTTGTCCACGCCGAAGGCGCACTTGAGCCACCAGTACGGGGAGTGCAGGCCGTGCGCGTGGTGCGTGCCGTACGGCTTGAGGCCCGCGGCGCGCATCTTGCCGAGCAGTTCGTCGGCCTTGTAGATGCGGATGTGGCCGCCCTCGACCTCGTGGTAGGCGTCGGAGAGCGCCCAGCAGATCTTCTCCGGGCCGTAGCGCGGCACGGTCACGGCGATGCGGCCGCCCGGCTTGAGGACGCGCACCATCTCGGCGAGCACGCCCTTGTCGTCGGGGATGTGCTCCATGACCTCGGAGATGATGACGACGTCGAAGGACTCGTCGGGGAAGGGCAGGGCGAGCGCGTCGCCCTCCATGGCGGTGGCGGTGGCCCCGAGGGGGGCCTCACCGGCCTCCTTCATGGCGGCGAACCACTTGGCGACCTCGCGGATCTCCTCGCCGTTGCGGTCGACGGCGACCACCTGGGCGCCTCTCCGGTAGCACTCGAAGGCGTGGCGGCCTGCGCCGCAGCCGAGGTCGAGCACGCGGTCGCCTGCGGCGAGCGGGAACCGGGAGAAATCGACGGTCAGCACGGGGTCCTGCCTTCGCGGTCGCGGGGGTGTACGGGGGTGGTGTGGATCAGGCGGAAGGTCACCGCGCGCGGCGGGCGCGGGCGGCCCGCTCGATGGCGGCGCGGTAGTGCGCGGCGGTGCCCTCGGCGGCCGCGGCCCAGGTGAACCGGGTCAGGACCCGCTCCCGGCCGGCGGCGCCGAGGCGGGCGCGCAGCCCCGGGTCGCCCAGCATCCGGCCCAGGGCGGCGGCGAGGGCTCCGGCGTCGCCGGGGGGCACGGCCAGGCAGCTCTCGCCGTCGGGCCCGGACACCTCGGGGATGGCGCCGCCGGTGGTGGCGACGAGCGGGGTGCCGGTGGCCATGGCCTCGGCCGCCGGGAGCGAGAAGCCCTCGTACAGCGAGGGCACGCACGCCACCTCGGCGCTGCGCACGAGGTCGACGAGCTCGGCGTCGGTGATGCCCTTGACGAAGCGGACGGCGTCCTGGAGGCCGTACGACTCGATGGCGCGGGCCACCGGGCCCTGCTCGGCGCGCTTGCCGACCACGACGAGGTGGGCGTCGGGGCGCTCGGTGCGCAGCTTGGCCAGGGCCTCGACGAGGAACACGAGCCCCTTGAGGGGGACGTCGGCGCTGGAGGTGGTGACGATCCGGCCGGGGACCTCGGCCACGGACGGGTCGGGCGACCACAGGCCGGTGTCGGCGCCGATGTGCACGACGTGGACGCGCTCGTCGCGGACGCCGAGGTGGTCGGAGATCTCCTGCTTGGAGGAGCCGGAGACGGTGAGCACGGAGGGCAGGCGGCGCGCGACGCGGCCCTGCATGCGGGTGAAGGCGTACCAGCGGCGTACGGAGGCGCGCTTGAGGCGGCCCTGCGCGGCGTCGAGGTCGAGGCGGCGGTCGACGGTGATGGGGTGGTGGATCGTCGTCACCAGCGGGGCGCCCAGGTCACCGAGGAGGCCGTAGCCGAGGGTCTGGTTGTCGTGGATGACGTCGAACTCCCCGGCGCGCTCGCGCAGGTGGCGGCGGGCGCGCAGGGAGAAGGTGAGCGGTTCGGGGAAGCCGCCGGTCCACATGGTGGCGACCTCGACGGCGTCGATCCAGTCCCGGTACTCGTCGCGCCGGGGCGTACGGAAGGGGTCGGGGCTGCGGTAGAGGTCGAGGCTGGGCAGCTCGGTCAGCGTGGCGCCGGTGTCGAGCACCGGGTAGGGCTGGGCGCCGATGACCTCGACGGAGTGCCCGAGGCGGACCAGCTCGCGCGAGAGGTGGCGAACGTAGACGCCCTGGCCGCCGCAGAACGGGTTCCCCTTGTAGGTGAGGAGCGCGATGCGCAGCGGACGGTCGCGGTCGCCGGCGGATCCCTCGAAAGGGCTCGTCGCCACGGCCTCAGCGGACACTCTCGGCCCCCTTCATCACTGCACTTTCGCCGGAGCGTAACCGCTCGGATAATGTAGAACAAGTTTCAGACTTGATCCGTCGAAGCATTGAATCTACCGGCCGGAAACCACACCGTAAGTGGTGGAGCAGGTGATTCGCGCCACGACGGCGGTGCCTGCCATGCTGGCCCGCGGATCGGCCCGGAGCCGGGCCGCGACCAGCCCGGAACCGACCGCGCAACGACATGGAACGGGACACATGACAGCGGAAGTGAAGGCCGTCACGATACCGGCGTCGCCTCCCCTGACGGAGCGCCAGGAAGCGCGCCGCCGAAGGATCCTGCACGCCAGCGCCCAGCTCGCCAGCCGGGGCGGCTTCGACGCCGTGCAGATGCGGGAGGTCGCGGAGGCGGCAGGTGTCGCGCTCGGCACGCTCTACCGCTACTTCCCCTCCAAGGTGCACCTGCTGGTCGCCACGATGCAGGACCAGCTCCAGCACATGCACACCACGCTCCGCAAGCGCCCCCCGGCGGGCGACGAGCCGGCGGCGCGGGTCGCGGAGACCCTGATGCGCGCCTTCCGCGCCCTCCAGCGGGAACCCCAGCTGGCGGACGCGATGGTCCGCGCGCTGACCTTCGCGGACCGCAGCGTGAGCCCCGAGGTGGACACGGTCTCCCGGCTGACCACGGCGATCATCCTGGACGCGATGGGCCTGACGCGGCCCCCGACCCCGGAACAGCTGTCGGCGGTCCGCGTCATCGAACACACCTGGCACTCGGCCCTGATCACCTGGCTGTCGGGCCGCGCCTCGATCGCGCAGGTCAAAATCGACATCGAGACGGTGTGCCGCCTGATCGACCTGACGGCCCCGGAAAAGTCCTGAACCCGCCGCCGGACGGGCGGCGCCGAAATCGATGGACAGCGGCCGGGGGCCTGTCCGATAGTCCGGGCCATGGCATCTCTCGTACGACACATCACCGTTGACTGCTCCGACGCCTACCGCCTGGGGCGGTTCTGGGCCGCCGTGCTGGACGGCTCGCTCGCCGAGGACGACGCTCCCGGGGACCCGGAGGCGCTGGTCACCACGCCCGGGTCGGCGCTGCTCTTCGTGACGGTTCCCGACGCCAAGAGCGTCAAGAACCGGGTGCACGTGGACCTCCAGCCGCAGGACCGGACCCGGGACGAGGAGGTCGACCGGATCCTGGCCCTGGGCGCGACGCTCGTCGGCGACCACCGGCGGGAGGACGGGACGGGCTGGGTGACCCTGGCAGATATCGAGGGGAACGAGTTCTGCGTGGAGCGCAGCGCCGCCGAACGCGCGGGATAGGCGTTCCGGCCGGGGCGGCGGGCTCAGTCGTCCGGGGGGAAGACCGTCTCGCCGGTGTCCGCCAGGGTGATCATGATGGCTTCCACCGGGCAGCCCTCCGCCGCCGTGAGGATCGGTTCGCTGGCGTCCGACTGCGGTGCGCGCGGGTGGGACTGGCGGGCCGAGTCCAGGCGGAAGCCGTCCGGGGCGTGGTTCACGCACATGCCCGAACCGATGCACACGCCCCGGTCCACCTCGACCTGCCATCTGTCACCCATCAGGCACCCGCCTCGTGCCCGGCCGGGAGGTGGATCATCTTGTGCTCCAGGTACTCGCCCAGGCCCTCCGGGCCGAACTCCCGCCCGAGGCCGCTGTTCTTGTAGCCGCCGAAGGGCCCCAGCATGTCCAGGCTGAAGGTGTTCACGTTGTAGGTGCCGGTGCGGATCCGGCGGGCGAAGTCGATGCCGCGGGCCGTGTCGCCGGTCCAGACGCTGCCGCTGAGCCCGAATTCGGAGTCGTTGGCGATCCGTACGGCCTCCGCCTCGTCCCCGTACGGGATCAGGCAGACGACCGGGCCGAAGATCTCCTCGCGGGCGATCCGCATGGAGTTGTCGACGTCGCCGAAGAGGGTGGGCTCCACGTACCAGCCCCGGTCCAGTCCGGCCGGGCGGCCGCCGCCCGCCAGGACCTTCGCGCCCTCCTCCTGGCCGATGCGGATGTAGTCGAGGGAGCGCTCCCGCTGCCGCCGCGCGACGAGCGGGCCGAGCTGCGTGGCCGGGTCGAGCGGATCGCCCACGACGAGGGCCCCGGCCGCGGCGGCGAGGGCCTCGGCCACCTCCTCGTAGCGGCTGCGCGGGGCGAGGATCCGGGTCTGGGCCACGCACGCCTGGCCGTTGTTCATCCAGGCGGCCGGGGCGATCCCGGCGACGGCGGCGGCCACGTCGGCGTCCGGGAGGACCACGGCGGCGGATTTGCCGCCCAGTTCGAGGGTGACCCGGGTGAGGTTGCGCGCGGCGACCTCCATCACGCGCCGCCCGGCCGCGACCGAGCCGGTGAAGGAGACCTTGTCCACGCCCGGGTGGCCCACCAGGTACTCGCTGACCTCGCGGCCGGCGGGCAGGATCGACAGCACCCCCTCGGGCAGCCCCGCCTCGCGCGCGATGTCGGCGAGGATGAAGGAGTCCAGCGGGGCTTCCGGAGAGGGCTTGAGGATCACGGCGCAGCCGGTCAGCAGGGCCGGGGCCAGCTTGGCCGCCGCCACGAACTGCGGGACGTTCCACGGGATCACGGCGGCGACGACGCCGACGGGCTCGCGGCGCACCAGGATCGGGCCGAGCACCCCCTGGCGGTGCTCCTCGTACGGGAAGGCGCGCGCGACGGTGATCGCGGCGTCGTAGACCATCATCGGGCCCAGCGCCTGGGCCAGGACGCTCCAGGAGTACGGGGAGCCGTTCTGGGAGCTGATGGAGCGGGCGATCTCCTCGTGCCGGACGGCGATGGCGTCCTTGATGCGGGCCACGACCGCGATGCGGTCCTCCAGGGCCATGCGCGGCCAGGGGCCTTCGTCGAAGGCCGTACGGGCGGCGGCGACGGCGCGGTCGACGTCCGCCCGGGAGGCGTGCGGGACGGAGCCGATGACCTGCTCGGTGTGGGGGGAGACGATCCGGATGGTGTCGCTGCCCAGCGGATCCGTCCACTCACCGCCGATGAACAGTTTTCCGTGTTCCACGAGCTCCGTCATGGCTGCTGCCTCCTGGGGCTTGGCGTTCCCGAACTGATACCAGTTCTAGTTCCAGGAGTCCACGGGCGGGACGGAACAGCGGGAAGATCCAACGGCTGGTCAGAAACCGGCGGAGATGGTCGACTTGGGCTACCACTGGAACGCGTTCTCAGCGGAGGACTGCGGCCGGGCGACGGGCGGAGGATCCATGCCGGAGGACACGTCACAGGTGACCGATCACGGCGGAGGCGTGTGGGGCATCAAGGTCCCCATCCCCGACAACCCGCTCGGGCACACCCTCGTCCACGTCCTCGGCACCGACCGCGGACCGGTCCTGGTGGACACGGGCTGGGACGATCCGGCCTCGTGGGACGCCCTGGCGGCGGGCCTCACCGCCCTCGGCACGGCGGTGGCGGAGGTCCACGGCGTGGTCATCACCCACCACCACCCGGACCACCACGGCCTGTCGGGCCGGGTCCGCGAGGCGTCGGGCGCGTGGATCGCCATGCACGCGGCCGACACGGAGGTCGTCCTCCGCACCCGCTCGGCGGAGCCGGGGCTCTGGTACGACTACCTCACCGCGAAACTGACGGCGGCGGGCGCTCCGGAGGAGCACGTGTCGCGGCTGCGGGCGGGGAGTGGGCGCGGGCGCGGTCTGCCCGGGTCGCGGGCCGCTGTGCCCGACCGGGAGATCGTGCCCGGTGAGCTGCTGCCGCTCGGCGGGCGCCGGCTGCGCGCCATCTGGACCCCCGGGCACACGCCCGGCCATGTCTGCCTGCACCTGGAGGAACGGCATCCGGCGGACCTGCCCGGCAACGGCCGCCTCTTCTCCGGTGACCACCTGCTGCCCGGGATCTCCCCGCACATCGGCCTGTACGAGGCCCCGGAGGAGGCCCACGCCACCGACCCCCTCGGCGACTACCTCGACTCCCTCGAACGCATCGGCCGCCTGGATCCGGCCGAGGTGCTTCCGGCCCACCAGCACGCCTTCACCGACGCCCCCGCCCGCGTACGGGAACTGCTGCGCCACCACGAGGAACGGCTCACCGGGCTGTGGTCCCTGCTCGCCGGGCCGCTGACCCCGTGGGGTCTGGCCGAGCGGATGGAGTGGAACCGCCCCTGGGAGCAGATCCCGTACGGCTCCCGCACCATCGCCGTCTCCGAAGCGGAAGCCCATCTGCGCCGCCTGGTGAAGCAGGGCCGCGCGGAGGCCGTCCCCGGCACCGACCCGGTGGAGTACCGCGCGCTGTAGCCGGAGGGGCCGGGGCCGCGGACCCCGCGCCCGGGGCTCCGGTAAGGGGTGATCGCCCCCTCCGCCCCCGGACCCGCAGGCCACGGGCCGGTAGAGTGGGGCGGTCGTCCACACTCCGGGCGGGGGGAAGCCGGTGCGATTCCGGCGCTGACCCGCAACCGTGACCCGCCCCGGCCCCGCCCGGCGGGAAGCCGGAATGCCCCGTACCGGAGTGCGCGGCTCGTGCCGCCGGGCAGCCCGGCGGCCGGCACCGTCGAGGAAAACGGAGCCGGAGCCCGGTGCCTGTGCGTGCCCGCCCCGGTTCCCCAGCAGGAGAGGCACCCTCCCCCATGACCGTCCGCCGCAGCGCCGCCGCGCTCGCCGCCTCCGCCGTGCTCTGCGTGGGCGTGGCCCCCGCGGCCCTCGCCGACACCCCGTCGCCCGCCCCCTCCGCGCCCGTGGTGATCCCCTCCGGGCTCTACGGCAAGGCCGACCCCACGTACGACGGCGTCTGGCGGCAGTCCTTCGCGCTGCTCGCCCAGCACACCGCCGGTGTGAAGCCGGCCGCGACGGCCGTGGACTGGCTGGTGGGCCAGAGCTGCGCGAACGGCGGCTTCGCGGCCTTCCGCGCGGACGCGGGCGCCGCCTGCGACGACAAGACGATGTACGACACGAACGCCACCGCGGCCGCCGTCCAGGCCCTCAAGGCCCTCGGCGGCAAGGACGACGCGGTCCGCAAGAGCGCGGAGTGGCTCAAGTCCGTCCAGAACGAGGACGGCGGCTGGAGCTACGTCCCCGGCACCCCCAGCGACGCCAACTCCACCGCCCTGGTCATCAGCGCGCTGGCGGTCGCGGGCGAGAAGCCGGCCGAGCTGCGCTCCAAGGCCGGCAAGTCGGCGTACGAGGGCCTGCTCGCCTTCCAGCTGGGCTGCGCCACCGAGCCGGCCACGGACCGCGGCGCGTTCGCCTACCAGCCGGCCGACGGCAAGCTGGTCGCCAACGCCGACGCGACGGCCGCCGCCGCACTGGCCGGCCTCGGCACGGGCGCGGCCGTCGTCCCCTCCGGTACGGACACCCCCGCGGCCCCGCTGACCTGCCCGGCGGCGAACCCCGCCGACCCGGCGGCCGCCGCCCAGGGAGCCGCCGGCTACCTGGCCGAGGCCCTCAAGAAGGACGGCCACCTCACCGCCCTCACCCCCGGCGCGGACCAGCCGACCGCCGACACCGGCAACACCGCCGACGCGGTGATCGCCCTGGCGGCGGCCGGGCACAAGCAGGCCGCGACGGGCGCGCTGGAATGGCTCAAGAGCAACTCCGCCGAGTGGTCGAAGGGCAGCCCGGCGGCGCTCGGCACCCTGGTCCTCGCCGCGCACGCCACCGGCGCCGACCCGAAGTCCTTCGGCGGCACGGACCTGGTGGCGGCCCTGAACGCGACCGGCCCGGCGCCGCAGGGCGCGGCCACGGACGCGACGTCCGTGAAGGACAAGGACGGCGAGGAGAAGGACAAGCCGTCCGGCGGCGAGAACATCTGGTGGATCATCGGCGCGGGCGCGGCGGCGGGCGTGGGCATCGGCATGCTGCTCAGCGGCCGCCGGAAGAAGAACCAGCTCTGATGCGCGGCCGCCTGCCCGCCGCGGCCCTCGCCCTCGCCCTCGGCGCCGTACTGACCGTGCTGGCCGCCGCCCCGGCGCTGGCGGCCGGTTACCGCTACTGGTCGTTCTGGGACGGGGCGGGCGGCCGCTGGACGTATGCCACGCAGGGCCCGTCGACGGCCCGGCCCGCGGACGGCGCCGTCCTGGGCTTCCGCTTCGCGGTGAGCGAGGACGCGGCGGCGGAGGCGGCCGTGCCGCGGGCGGCGGCGGACTTCCAGGCGGTGTGCGGGGGCACGGAGGCGGCGGAGGGCCGCAAGCGGGTCGCGCTGGTCATCGACTTCGGCGTCCCGGAACACGCCCCGCCGGGCGACACCCCACCACAGCCCACCCCGCGCACGGCCTGCGCGCAGCTGGCACCTTCGGCCACGGCGGCGGAGGCCCTGGCGGCGGTGGCGAAGCCCCTCCGCTACAACAGCGCGGCGCTGCTGTGCGCGATCGCGTCGTACCCGAAGCAGGGCTGCGGCGAGCAACTGGCGGCCGCCCCCTCCCCCGCCCCGTCCGCCCCGACGGCCACGGACGGCGGCCCCTCCCTGGGCCTCCTGGCGGGCCTGGCGACCCTCGCCACCCTGGCCACGGCCGCCCTGCTCCGATCCCGCCGCCGCACCCGATGACCCCGGACAGGCCGAAACCGCCCGCGACCCCGGTGCGGGGCGCGGCGCCGGGCCCGGGTGCCGCGCCGGGCCGGAGCGCGGCACCGGGTCCTGGCACCGCGCCGACCCCGGGCACCGCGGCATCCCCGGGCCCGGGCGCCGCGCCGTCGCCGGGTGCCGGAGGCGGGTCGTCCGCGGAGGCGGCCCCGGGGCGCCTGCCGGGCTCCCGGGCGTCCGAGGCGGCGTACGTCCGTGCGGGCGGGGCCGAGGGCGCCCCGGCCTGCGAGGACCTGTGGGTGCCCGCGCCCGAGCGGGCGGCGGCTCCGGCACGCGGCCGGGGGGCCGCGGACGGCGGTGCGCACGACCTCGCGGAGACGACGTACGCACGGTGGCGGGCGCCCGTGGCCAGTCGGGCCGGGGCGCTGCATGCCGGGGCCTGGTGGCTGTGGGCGCTCGGGCTGGCCACGGCCGCGTCCCGGACCACCAATCCGCTGCTGCTCGGGCTGATCATCGGGGTCGCCGGGTACGTGGTCGCGGCTCGCCGCACCGACGCGCCCTGGGCCCGCTCCTACGGAGCCTTCCTCAAGCTCGGCCTCTTCGTCGTCGGCCTGCGCCTGCTCTTCTCCATGCTCCTCGGCTCGGCCATCCCCGGCACGCACACCCTCTTCGCCCTCCCCGAACTCCCGCTGCCCGCCTGGGCGCAGGGCATCCGCCTCGGCGGCCCCGTCACCGCCGAGCAGCTGCTCTTCGCCTTCTACGACGGCGCCAAGCTCGCCACCCTCCTCGTCTGCGTGGGCGCCGCCAACGCCCTCGCCAACCCCGCCCGGCTGCTGAAATCCCTCCCGGCCGCCCTCTACGAGGCCGGGGTCGCCGTGGTCGTCGCGATGACCTTCGCGCCGAACATGGTCGCCGACGTGGTCCGCCTGCGGACCGCCCGCCGGCTGCGCGGCCGGCCCACCGGCGGGGTGAAGGCCGTCCTCCAGATCGGCCTGCCGGTCGTCGAGGGCGCGCTGGAGCGCTCGGTGGCCGTGGCCGCCTCGATGGACGCGCGCGGCTACGGCCGTACCGCCCAGGTCCCGCCCGCCGTCCGGCACACCACCACCGCCCTCACGCTCGGCGGCCTCCTGGGCGTGTGCGCCGGCACGTACGGGCTGCTCGCCGCGCAGGGAGCCGCGTACGGGCTGCCCGTGCTCGGCGTCGGCGCCGCCCTGGCCCTCGCGGGCCTGCGGCTCGGCGGCCGCCGCTCGGTGCGGACCCGCTACCGGCCCGACCGCTGGGGCGCCCGCGCCTGGCTGGTGGCCGGCTCCGGCGCGGCGGTGGCCGCCCTGCTGATCCACGCCGGTTCCGCCGACCCGGCCGGCCTGCACCCCGGGGTGGTCCCGCTGGTGGCGCCCACGCTCCCGCTGTGGCCCGCGGCGGCTCTGCTCATCGGACTGCTTCCCGCCTTCGTGGCCCCCGTACCGCCCAAGGAGGCGTCGCCGTGATCCGCTTCGACCAGGTGTCGGTCACCTACGACGGTGCCACCGCCCCCTCCCTCGCGGGCGTGGACCTGGAGATCCCGGAGGGCGAGCTGACCTTGCTGGTCGGCCCGTCGGGGGTCGGCAAGTCCACGCTGCTGGGGGCGGTGTCCGGGCTGGTCCCGCACTTCACGGGCGGCACGCTGCGCGGGCGGGTCACGGTGGCGGGCCGCGACACGCGTACGCACCGGCCGCGCGAACTGGCCGATGTGGTGGGCACGGTCGGGCAGGACCCGCTGGCGCACTTCGTGACGGACGTGGTGGAGGACGAGCTCGCCTACGGCATGGAGTCGCTGGGGCTGCCGGCGGCGGTGATGCGGCGGCGGGTCGAGGAGACCCTGGATCTGCTGGGCCTGAACGAACTGCGCGACCGGCCCATCGCGACGCTGTCCGGGGGGCAGCAGCAGCGGGTGGCGATCGGGTCGGTGCTGACGACGCACCCGAAGGTGCTGGTGCTGGACGAGCCGACGTCCGCGCTGGATCCGGCGGCGGCGGAGGAGGTGCTGGCGGTGTTGCAGCGGCTGGTGCACGACCTGGGGACGACGGTGCTGATGGCTGAGCACCGGCTGGAGCGGGTGATCCAGTACGCGGACCGCGTCCTCCTCCTCCCCGAGCGCGGTGCACCTCCGGTGCTCGGCACCCCGAGCGCGGTCATGGCCGTCTCCCCGGTCCACCCCCCGGTAGTGGCCCTGTCCCGCCTCGCGGGTTGGTCCCCCCTCCCCCTCTCCATCCGCAACGCCCGCCACCACGCCCCTACCCTCTTGTCCCGCCTCCCGGCCCTGCCCGAACCGGCGCCTCAATCGCCGGCGGGGCTGAATGTGCCTACCCTCCCCGCCGCCTCCCGGGCTCTGCCCGGACCCGCGCCTCAAACGCCGGCGAGGCTGGAATCGCCTGCCGTGCGGGCCTTGGACAATCTTCAGCCGACGCCTGAATCACAGGGCCCGGCACATCAAGCCCCGCCGGCGATTGAGGCGCGGGGTCCGGGGCAGAGCCCCGATCTTGAAGCCGCAGACGGCTCCACCACTCCAGCCGAGGCAGCCGCGGACGGCGCCAATTCAGCCCCGCCGGCGATTGAGGCGCGGGGTGCGGGGCGGCGCCCCGGGGGGATCTTCGGGAGGCTGCGGCGGCGGCACGCGGCCGGGCAGGAGCCCGCCGCAGGCGAACCCGCCCGCACCCGGAACCTCGGCGTGCGCCGAGCCCGCACGGAGGCCCTCCGCGGAATCACCCTCACCGTCGCCCCCGGCGAAACCATCGCCCTCATGGGCCGCAACGGCGCCGGCAAATCCACCCTCCTCGCCACCCTCACCGGCACGCTCGCCCCCACCACCGGCGAGGTGACCACCGGCGGCCGCACCCCCCACCGCACCCCGCCCCCCGAGATGCTGCGCCGCGTCGGCCTCGTCCCGCAGGAACCCCGCGACCTCCTCTACGCCGACACCGTCGCCGCCGAATGCGCCGCCGCCGACTCCGACGCGGCCGCACCCCCCGGCACCTGCCGCGCCCTCGTCTCCGAGCTGCTGCCCGGCGTCCCCGACGACACCCACCCGCGCGACCTCTCCGAGGGCCAGCGCCTCGCCCTCGCGCTGGCGCTCGTACTGACCGGCCGCCCGGCCCTGCTGCTGCTCGACGAGCCGACGCGCGGTCTGGACTACGCCGCCAAGGCCCGCCTGATCGAGATCCTGCGCGGTCTGGCCGCCGAGGGCCACGCCATCGTCCTCGCCACGCACGACGTGGAGCTCGCCGCCGAACTGGCCCACCGCGTGGTGATCCTGGCCGGCGGGGCGGTCGTCGCGGACGGCCCGACCGCCGAGGTCGTCGTCTCCTCGCCCGCCTTCGCCCCGCAGGTGGCCAAGGTGCTGGCGCCGGGCCACTGGCTCACCGTCTCCCAGGTGGCCGCCGCCCTCGACGCGGAGGAGCCCACCCCGTGAGCCGCCCCCTCCGCATCGGCCCCCGCGCCGCCACCGCCCTCGTCCTCGTCTCCCTCATCGGCATCGCCGCCTTCGGCTGGCCCCTGCTCGCCGACCGGCAGTCCGGCCTCGCCCACTCCCAGGACGCCCCCTGGCTGTTCGCCGCCCTGCTGCCCCTCCTCGTCGGCGTGGTCGTCGCGACGATCGCGGACAACGGCATGGACGCCAAGGCGGTGGCGATGCTCGGCGTGCTCGCCGCCGTCGGCGCGGCCCTCAGACCCCTCGGCGCGGGGACCGCCGGCCTGGAGCCGATGTTCTTCCTGATGGTGCTGAGCGGCCGCGTCCTCGGCCCGGGCTTCGGCTTCGTCCTGGGCTCGGTGACCATGTTCGCCTCCGCCCTGCTGACGGGCGGGGTCGGCCCGTGGATGCCCTTCCAGATGCTGGCCATGGGCTGGTTCTCGCTGGGGGCGGGCCTGCTCCCCGGCCCGGACCGGATCCGGGGCCGCGCGGAGCTGCTGATGCTGTCCGGCTACGGCTTCGCGGCGGCCTTCGCATACGGCACGATCATGAACCTCCAGGGCTGGGTGATCATCCAGGGCATGGGGGAGGGCATCTCCTTCCACCCGGGCGAGCCGGTCGCGGCGAACCTCGTACGGTTCCTCGCCTACTGCCTGGCCACCTCGCTGGGCTGGGACCTGGGCCGGGCGGCGCTGACGGTCGTCCTGACCCTCACCCTCGGCGGCACCCTGCTGCGAGCCCTGCGCCGGGCCACCCGCCGGGCTGCCTTCGACGCGCCCGTCACCTTCGATCCCGGCCCGGGGAGCCCCGTAGAACTGCCTTCGCAAGGTGCTCAGGGAACCACGGTGGGTGAGTCCGAGGCCCTGCGGCGGTGAGGCGTCCCACAGGACGCAGGTCACATACGAAGCCGGATAGGAGCCCGGCGAGCGCCGTCTGAGGGCCATAGCGCACCTTTTGTGCCGCCGCCGCAGGACCCCTGCGCACCGGGTCGGCTAGTAGAAGGGCTCTTTGCCAGGCCGCCGGGCCATCGGTAGAACTGGATGAGTCGCCGGGCGGCACGGGTGCTTCACCCGCCGCCCACGAACCCCTCTCCCCCGTGTGAGTGGCTCACGCATGCTCCGGCATGCCGCGACCGCCCCTGTTCCCGTCGGAAGGTCCCATCCGTGTCCCACGCTGTCATCCGCCGCATCGCCGCCTCGAAGAAGACCCTCGCGGGTGCCGTCCTCGCCCTCGGCGTCGCCGGTTCCATGGTGGCCGCGGTTCCCGCGCAGGCCGCCCCCACGAGCGCCAAGGCGATCGCCCAGCAGATGATCAAGGACCCGGCCCAGTTCGCCGCCTTCGACAAGATCGTCTCGCACGAGAGCGGCTGGAACCCCTCCGCCACCAACGCCTCCTCCGGCGCGTACGGCCTGGTCCAGGCCCTGCCCGCCTCGAAGATGGCCTCCGCGGGCGCCGACTGGAAGACCAACCCGGCCACCCAGATC